>CAMYJL010000156.1 GCA_947258645.1 uncultured Nitrospinota bacterium | reverse complement strand
GAAAAAAAGTGGTTGGAATGGAGACAGGATAGCACGGATCGGGAGGTGGGGAGAGCGGACGGGCGACCAACCGGGCGGGCACGCCCTGCCTGTCATTCTTCTATGAAGGTCCGTATTCAGGTCAAGTTTTTTTGTGCCATCCCAATCTTCTATCCGAGCGCGGGGTTTCCCCCTGCCCATTCGGGTGCTTCGAGGCGCGATGCGTGCCCCATCTGAACACGAGCCCCTGGGCCCAAGAATGACCCGAGCGCCGCATCGCGGACACAGGACAGCGCTTTTTATTCAGGCGGCCATCTGATGATGAAGCCACCTCATCCAGCGGTTGGCCACCGCCGCCGTCACCAAGCTTCTGGGCTTTCCCCGGGCTCCCATGCCGGCGGCCAGCGCCTGCCAGCGCGCATCGAAGCGGATGAGGCTGTGGGCCGCCTGGATGAGACAGGCCCGCAGCTGGGGGTTGCCCGCGCGCACCAGCCCGGCGTCCGCCTGGCGCTCGCCGCTGGAGGCGTTGCGGGGCGAGAGGCCGCAAAACCGGGCCAGCTGCTTGCCACTTCGAAAGCGCGAGAAGTCGCCCACCTCGGCCCGAAGCCACCACGCCGTCACCGGACCCACCCCACGAAGAGCCGCGAGTCTCTCCACCACCGGGTCCTGGGCTGTCAAAGCGGCCAGCCGCCTCTCCACGGCGCGCAGACTCTCCTTGAGCCACCCCAGATGGGCCAGATGCCGGCTCGCCACCCAGCGGCCCTGCGCACTCAAGGGGGCACCTTCGAGCCAGGCGAGCCAGGCCCGGCTCCAGCGTCCCAGACCGGGAGGAGCCACGACGCGCTGCTCGCGAAGCAGTGCCCGAACGCGCAGCTTCACCGCCCGCCGCTCGCGGGCGAGCTGGTCCCGGTAGCGCACCAGCCGCCTCAGCTCGCGGACCTCCTCGGGCGCCAGCCACACCCGGGGCAGATAGCCCACCCGCACCAGGTCGGCCAGCATCCGCGCGTCCGAGAAGTCCGTCTTGTCGGGGTTTTGCTTCATCCGCCGCACATAGCCCGGATGGGCGAGCGAGACCTGCCAGCCCGCCTGCCGGGTGAGCTCGTCGGCCAAGTCCGCCGCCCCCGTGGCGGCCTCAATCGCGGCCGCCACATGCCCCCCCTCTCGCGCCGCACGGGCGATGGCCCGCCAGTGGTTGGGACATTTGCGGTTGCTCAAAACGCGGCCGCTCGGATCCATCGCGCACACCTGCACCGAGTTCTGGTGGTAGTCGAGTCCCACGAAAAGCGCTACATTCTTCATGTCCGTTGCTCCCCTTTTGATCGAAAAGGAATTGACCCTGGCTGGTCGTTTTACCAGCCGGAGCAACGGACCTTCATCCCCATCTGAACGAAGAACACCCATGAAAATCTTCGATTTTTAGGGGTTCGGAGTGAAGAATCGCCGGCCTCTCTCGCCGCAACCCGCAGACTCTTCGTTGCGCTCAGAGTGACAAAAAACAGCAGGGAAGTCTTATTTTCACACCGCCCCCGCCTCCCACTCGGGAACCCCGGCGTGGAGGAGCTGACCGGGCAGCTGGCGATCGAATATCTCCTCCGCGCAGGCCACTCCTTCCAGCAGTTTCGGCAGGTCGATCCCTGTTTCCACCCCCATCTCGGCGAGCATGTTCACCGTGTCCTCGGTGGCGATGTTGCCTGTCGCGCGCGGAGCGAACGGACACCCCCCGAGCCCGCCGAGCGAGGTGTCGAAGGTGTCCACCCCGGCCTGAACCCCCGAGAGGACGTTCGCCAGCCCCGCCCCCCGGGTGTTGTGAAAGTGGAGCCCGAGCCGGGCGGTGGGGAATTTCCCCGCGATGTGCTCGACCAGCCGCGAGACCGCCGAGGGGTTCGTCATGCCCGTCGTGTCGGCGAGGTTCACTTCGGCGCAGCCCATCTCCATGTAGGCGCCCACCACGCGCTCCACCGCCTCGAAGGGAACGCGCCCTTCATACGGGCAGCCGAACGCCGTCACCACCCCGCCGCGCAGCTTCAGCCCGCCCGCGAGGCCCATCTTCGCCGCCTCGGCCCCGGCCTTCAGCATCGCCGCGCTGCCGGCCCGCAGGTTCTTCTCGTTGAAGCTCTCGCTCGCCGCGACGAAAAGCGTCGCCGTGTCGATCTCGCACCGGAGCGCCCGCTCCATTCCGCGCACGTTCGGAACCAGCGCCTCGACCTCGAGCCCCGCCCGCCGGGGCATCCGTGCCAGCACTTCTTCGGCGTCCGCCATCTGGGGGACGTGCTTCGGGTGCACGAAGCTCGTCGCTTCAATCCGCCGGAAGCCCGCCGCGACGATGTATTCCAACAGGCACAGCTTCTCTTCCGTCGTCACCGGGCGCTTTTCGGCCTGGATTCCGTCGCGCGTTCCGACCTCGACGATGGTGATTTCGGTGGGTATGGGCATGAGGATGAATCTCCCTGGCTGAAGTATTTTTATCATACAGACCGCGCCTTCGTCGGCCAATCATCCCGTTCGATCGATGAACGCCTTTCCATTTATTTCAGTTTCCCTTCCCGATTCCGCCAGGTGAATTCAAATAATAAAAAGAGCGGGCGCCGCGCCGCCTGAATCGGTGGAAAAGAGAGATTTTCCGGTTCACAAAACCTTTGTCCGCACGGCGGAATTTCTTTATAGTGTTGATTCGTAGTGGGTTTTCGGCCCCGCCCACTCGGGCGAAAGGAGATGTTTCAATGAGCGACGGCAGAGAAAACCGCCGTTTTCCCCGGTACGTGCATCCGGCGATCCCGGTGCGGATCATGGTCCCCACTTTCTCGGATGTGCAGCTCGCGCCGAGAGAGGTGAGCCTGGAGGGGTTCATGGTTGCCGAGATTTCCAAACGGCCCGACATTGGGAGCCTTGCCGATTGTACGCTCGAGATCGAAGCCCGGGTTTTCGAGGGCTGCCAGGTGCGGGTGGTCTGGATGATGGAGAACGGAACATCGGACGACGCCTCCTGGTCCGTCGGCCTCTCGCTCCGGAAGCCGGAAGACCGGCAGGCGGAGATCGACGCCGCGCTCAAGGAAGTCTTCAATCGTCTGGGGGATCCGTCCTGACTCCGGGACGTTCCCAATCCTCGCCGCATTTTCCCTGATTCATTTCTGGTGATCATCTCTGCGGTTTCCCCGCATTTTCTGTAGCGTCCCGTTTCATCATGTCTGCTAGACTTTTCTTGGCGCCTGCTTGCGCGCGCGGGGAGGGGCGGAAGCGCGCCGGGCGTCCGGGTTTTTCCGGCGATTCCGGCGAGTTCCGGGAAATTCCGGGATATTCAGGGGGAAAAGGCGCGGATGTCGGGGAGGGGCCGGTATTTCTCGTCGTAGTCGAGGCCGTAGCCGATGATGAAGATGTCGTCGATGGTGAAGCCGACGTAGTCGGCGTCGATGGCGGCTTCGCGGCGGGCGGGCTTGGCGATGAGGACGGCGGTGCGGATCGAAACCGGGTTGTGTGTGCGAAGGGCCTCGGTCACGGCCAGCAAGGTCCTCCCAGTGTCAATGATATCGTCTACGACGAGGAGGTGGCAACCGGCGAACTCGCCGATGTCTTCCTGATGGAGTTGGACCTCGCCGGAGCTTTCGGTGCTGCTCCCGTAGCTCGAGGCGGTGATGAACCCGAGGGTGACCTCGCGGCCGAGGGCTCGGATGAGATCCACGGCGAAGAAGAGCGCTCCCTTGAGGGTGGTAATGACGTGAAGGTCGCCGGGGGGGATGGCGTCGCCGATCTCCCGGCCGAGCACTTCGACGCGCCGCTGGATCTCTTTTTCCGAAATGAGGATTTCACCCACCGGCATGAATTTTATCCCTCCCGGACTTCCCAAACTTCCACGGTGGCCGCGATGTTTTTCAGGCTGTGCTCACCCAGGTTCTGCATCCTGAATTGCTCCTGCACCCGGCCAGCGGTCTCCTGGCTCAGCATGATCTGGCCGTTCTCGGCGAGGGCGCCCAGCCGGGCCGCGAGGTTGGTCACCGGCCCGGTGGCGGTGAAGGTCCACCGCTCGCCCGCCGCGCCCAGAAGACGGGTGGAACCCACGTCGCACTCTCCCGAACTGATGCCGATGTTGACCGCGATGGGCGGATGGTCGCCCTCTGCTTCCCGATTGGCGGTGCTCGTCTTCTCCCGGATGGCGAGTGCGGCGCGGACGGCCGAGGCGGCGTGATCCTCCGGCCGGTCCTCCTGAAACAATATCATCAGACCATCCCCAGCGGTTTCGTTGATGTCGCCCCCCTCGGAGCGGATGTCCGAAAGGAACATCGAGAAATAACGCTCGACGATGCCGCTCAGGGTCTCGCGCGGAAGTTCCTGGCTGAGGCGGGTGTAGCCCTCGATGTCTAGAAACATGACGGTGACGTCCCGGGCCTGTTTTTGAAGCGCGGGCGCGTCCGGATCTTCCTCGATGAGGCGGCGGACGGTGTCGGGAACGAAGCGGTCGAGCCCCCGCTTGACGCTTTCCAGAAAGGAGACCCGGTCGAGCGCTTCGGCGAGTTCGACGTTGCGCGCCTCGAGGGTTTTGTAACTCTCCGAGAGGCGGTCGGCCATGAGGTTGAAGCCTTCTTCCACGGCGCCGATTTCGTCGGTGGCGCTGACGGACAGGCGCGTTGTGAAGTCTCCGCTCCGGAGGCGGGCCATCGCTTTTTCCAGAAGGCGCAGGGGCCGGTCCATCGAGCGGGATACCAGCCAGGCCATCCAAGCCCCGCCGAGGGCGGCGGAGACGGCGATGAAGATGATGACGGCCATCACCCGGATAAGGAGGGGATCGTTCGCGGCGTCGAGAGCATCGAGCCGGATGAAGGCGGTCATGGCCACCGCGCTCAGGGGGAGAAAACTGATGACCAGCCAGAGGAGAAAAAGGCGGTGCGCCACGCGGATTTTAAGAATTCGGGGGTTTTCCTCAATTCCCGCGTTCGAGAAAAGGGCGGGCCAGAGGTGGGAGCGGCAGATGTACTCGGCGGCGAACGTCGTTGCCGATGCTGCGATCAGGCCGGCGAGGAGCGGGCGGATGATGAAGTGCGACCACATACCGAGGGTGAGTTTGGAAAAGGAGGTGAAAACCCGGACGAAAAGGATGGTGTCCAGAATCGCCCAGGAGATGATGCAGAAAATTCCCAGGTAAAGGGGGGTGTTGGCGGATCGTATGAGAATAGCTTGTGGAACCTGAATGGGCGCGTCTTCTTCGCGCGTACTCCAGACGCGGCGCAGCCAGTCGGTGACGGGCCGAAGGTAGAAAAAGCTCAGGATCGGGGGCAGCAGAAAGCCGATAAGAAATGAAGCGAACCGAGCCGGATCGAACGATTTGGGCGCGTGGTTCTGGAGGAAGGGCCGCAGGTTCAACTGGCTGTAGGTGACGATGACGCCGATCATCAAGAGGTTGATGACGAGCGTCATTGGGATGAGCCAACGGATTCTTTCCGGTTTGACGGCCCTGTCCGGGGTGTTCATGTAATGTCCTTTGTGGCGCGGGAACCTGAAGTCGGGCCAGTCGTTACATTATGCCCACGAGATTCATTTCTGTCCTCCGGAACCTCCCTGCATGGCCGCGCGGAGAAGGGTGAGCATGGTTCGTCTCGCTGACGCGGATGGGATTGGTGAGCACCTGCGGGCCCTCGGCGGCGTCCTTCGCCATGACTTCGAAATGTTCTTTGCCGGTGAGTGCGGTTTCTCCTCATCCGAAGCGGACGCGGGGGCCGGCATGCATCTGAAAGGCGTCGATCATGTTTTTTCTCATGGGTTTTCGGATTCAGGCGGTCATCCGCTCGCTAAACCGTCCTCGATTCGGGACAGGAGTTTCTCGTAGTCCTCCTCGGTGTCGATGTCCCAGAAAAGCGCCTCGCTTTCCACCTCGACGGACATGAAGCGCTCCGGCGACACGACCTGAATGCGGTGGAGGATGCTCCGCGCCCCCTCATCGTCGCCCAGCGTCAAAAGTTCCTCACGAAGCTCCGGGGAGAGCAGTACCGGGTTCCCCCGGCGCCCTTTATAGAAAGGCGCCACGACGAGAGCAGTCGAGCCCCGGTAGGCGCCGATCAGCCGATCGATGAGCCTGGGCGTCGTGAAGGGCTGATCGCCGAGCGCGAAGAGATATCCCTCCGCCTCCTGCGACGCCTCCGCCAGCCCGGCGAGCAGGCTCATGCTCTGGCCGTCCTCGTAGCGGGGGTTGTGGACGAAGCGGACCTCGAGGCCCTCGAGCGCGGCGCGAACTTCTTCCGCCTCGTGTCCCGTCACCACGATCACTTCTTCGACCCGGGATTTCAAAAGCGCAAGCGCGACCCGGCGCACGACCGGCACGCCGCGCGGCGCGAGGAGGAGCTTGTTCCGGCCGAGGCGCGTCGACATCCCAGCGGCCAGCAAGATCGCGGAAATCATCGGAGTCATGGTCATGATATTCCCTAACGTCCGGAGCGTGCCAGGGCCGCCGTTGAATCGGGTTTGATACAAGAGCCTCATCCTAGGGAAGGAGACGGAAGAGTGTCAATTTACCACTGTGCCCGGCGGCTTCGGGAAGCGCTCCACAGCCTCTCCGAAACCCCCGCGTTGACAAGGCCTCGCGCCAAACCTACCATGCGCAATCGGAAAAATTCTCCCATCTCCCATGCCCGCGAGAGGCCCCGGGGCGCTCCGGCGGCGGGATATGGACGGATGAAACGCGGCCGGATATCTCTGGCCCGGTTGCTAATCACGCATGAAAGGGCAAGACATGGGGCAGAAGACCAACTACAAAAACCATGAGATCGTCGATCTCACGCAGGAAATCTACTCGAATCAGCCCGTCTTCGTCGGCCATCCCGACACCTGGCGCTGGACCAACATGACGCACGAGGAGAGCGCCGCGAGCGGGCGTTTCGTCAGCGAGATGAGCTACTACTCCGGCATCATCCAGATGTGCGAGCACGGTCCCACCCACGTCGATTCCATCAGCCATCTCGACCCCTCTCCCGACGCGCCCCATATCGACCAGATGGGCTTCGAGTCCTTCTATTCGCGCGGCATCGCCATCGACTTCGAAAACGTCGAGGACAACAGCTACATCAACGCCGACGACGTGAAGCGCCGCCTCGACCACTACAAACTCGAGATCAAGCCCGGCGATACCGTCTGCTATACCTACGGCCACTACAAGCGCCACTTCCCCAAGCCTTCCTATACCACCGCCTACGCCGGGTGGACCCGCGACGCCGCCGAATACGTCTACGGCGAGTGCGGCGCGATCAACGTCGCCACCGACGCGCCGAGTATGGACATGGCCCACAGCCCCGAATATCCCTGCCACCTCGTCTGCCGCGAGCTCGGCCGCACCAACACCGAGAACCTGCGCAACATCGAGGAAATCGTCGGCAAGGGATTTCTCTACATCGGCATGCCGCTCCTCATCCGGGGCGGCTCGGGCTCGCCCTGCCGCGTCGTCGCCGTCCTGAACGCCTGATCGAAGAAATGAAACCCGCGATATTTTTTAAAAGGGGTATTCCGAATGACGTTTGATCCCAAGGTATTCCGATCGACGCTGGGCAAGTTTGCCACCGGCGTCACAGTCGTCACCGCCGAGAGTCCCGCCACCCGCCGGGGAATGACGGCCAATGCCTTTTCTTCCCTGTCGCTCGACCCGCCGCTCGTCCTCGTCTGCGTGGACAACAATGCCAGCTTCCTCGGCGTCATCCGCGACGCCAAAAAAATTTCGCCATCAACTTCCTCGCGGAGGATCAAAAATCCACCTCCGACTGGTTCGCCGGAAAAGGCCGAGACGCCGAGGATCAGTTCGCCGACATCGCAAATGAAAAAGCCGAGAACGGCGCACCCGTCCTCACCGGCGCCCTCGCCACCCTGGAATGCGAGATCCACGAGGACATCCCCGGCGGCGACCACGCCATCATCGTCGGCCGCGTCACCAACATCGTCGCGGAAGAAGACGTGCGCCCCCCGCTCATGTTCTATGCGAGTGCTTATCGAAAGATGGACATGGAAGCGGAGTACGAATAAGGAAAGGTTTTTTTCGGAAACAAGAAGAAAAGGGAAGCCACCCGGGAGGCTAGCCTGCGCATTTTACTACTTTCGGCGTGGGGTGGAAACGACGAACCAGTCCCAGGGATAGGGCGCGCCCATGGACTCGGGCGGATCCTCGAATTCCGTGTCCCAGCCGTACTCGGCCTTTTCGATCGAAACCGTCCGATGGCCCACCGACTCCAGCAGGATCTCCAGCTCCTCCCGCGTGTAATGCTTGGTCGGCACCTCCCCGACGCCCACGATACCGTCGCGGATGGCGGGCGCCGTGAACCGGTACTCTTCCGACGCCGCGGCCGCCGCGTGCCGGTAGCTCTTGTGATCCTCCAGGTTCCAGAGAGACAGCCGATGCATGGAAAGCAGGAACGACTCGAGCGCCGGGACGACGAGCAGCAGACGCCCGCCGGGCTGGACGGAGTCGGCCACGTTCTCGATGAGGTTCTGTCTTTTTTCATAGTCGGGTATCAGCGCGACGTTGATGCATATCACCACCTCGGCGGGCGCGACCGCCTGCCCCTTCCGCGTCAGGTCCCGCTGGAGAAACCGCACGTTCCCCAGCCCTTCGTGGTCCCGCCGGGCTTCCTCGAGGCAGCAGGCCGAATGGTCCACCCCGACGACCTCGCCGAAGAGGCGCGACAGCGCCGGAAGCGATCTCCCCACTCCGCAGCCGAGGTCTGCCGCCCGCGCTTTCTTCGACGCCACCCGCCGCATCGCCGCGAGAATCACCCCCTCGCGGTCGCTCGCGACCGGGTCGAAAACATCTTCCAGGAATGAAGGCGCCAGCGCGTCCCAGTAGTCGCTTTTCATGGTTCCCGCCCGTGTTTGTCGGTTGCGTTGCGTGTGGATGCGCGGGCGAAAGCGCCCGGCCCCCCGTTCTCTTTTATTTAACGGATGATCGGGAAAGAATCTTGAATGTCGGGAGGTTTTGAGGGGAGATACTGAAAATAATGTACGACCAGGGCCGTTCGGCAGAATGTTCAGCAGGAGGAATACCCCGGGCGGCCCCCGTCCGTGATTGCCTCGGTGTAAAAAATCCGGGAGATGTTCGCCCAATACGCCGCAGTCTCGCACATTCGGCAAGGCCTTGAACTCGCGTAGAGCGTGCACCCCGAAAGATTCCGGCTCCCCAGACCTCCCCAGACGCCGGGCCGCGTCCCGGATCGCCTCCATCTCAGCGTGCGCCGTCGGGTCCCCGTTCACCACCACCCGGCTGGGACCTTCCCCCACGATTTGCCCGTTCTTCACCACGACCGCGCCGTAGGGCTGATCCCCTTGCCTCGATGCGCGCCGCATCATCTCGAACGCCTGCGCCATGAATCTGGCGCGACCATCGCCCGGCGTTCGATCGTCCGCCGCCTTCCCGGCCCACAGGGCGGGGGCCGCGATGGCGACGCCGGAGACGAAATATACGCCGGCGGTGATCCGCCGCAGGAGCCAACGGCGCGATTTCATGGTTTCGCTCTTTTCTTCCAAGAGATGGTGCATGGGAGGCTCCTTTCCGTCGGGTCGTCCGAATGGCGGATAAAAGGCGGGTCCGGCGGGCGTGGGGATCGTTCGGTTATTCCGACACGCCTTTGATGGCCGTCATCTTGTCGGGCGTGACGCGCACGAGAAGTTCCTCCGGCACCGCGTTCCGCTGGCCGAAAGACGCCGCCTGCCCCTCGCCCATGTAGCGCGCCGCGATTTGGGTGGTCCACTTCAGGAGCTCTTTCGGTTCCGCCTCGGACACCCGCGCCACACCCTCGATGAGCACGAACGCAAACGGCGGCGCCTCCTCGTCCACCGAGAGCATTACCCGCGGGTTCCGCCGGAGGTTCCGGCCCTTCACCGCCGTCGCCATCGTCGTGAACACCAGATCGTCCCCGTCCAGGACGAACCAGACCGGGGCCACGTGCGGCCGCCCGTCCACGCGCACCGTCGCCAGCTTCGCCGTCCGCGTCCCCGCCTGCAGGAAGTCCCGCCGCTCCTCGTCCGTCATCTTTTCCATGAAGGTGGCGTCTCCCTGGGGGCTGGCCGGTGGATGGGAAGGGACAGGTCCATTGTTTTGGAAGGCAGGGGTTTCGTCAATGGGGGGAGGGAAAAGGTAAGGCTATAGAGGCAGAAGAATAGCCTGTCTTAGGCTTCTTTTTATTGCGTTAATCCTGCTGGACTTTCGGCAAATCAAAAAGTTGAGTTGTAATTAGTATTTCTTTTCCCGGATCATCGTTTTTAATAAAAATATAACGAGAATCACCTTCAGGATCATGGTTGACTGTCTTTCGATGTTCTGGACGGCTTTCCATCATTTCGTGCATTTTTGCTCTTACCGCACTGGAGTCACGCGTTTGATTGAAGATAAGTAACGCACATTTTGAATCTCGCCAGGTTAAATATCCTAGAAGTTGATCAATGGCATTGTTGAAGTCCTTCGGGCCACGCCAAAATTTACACTCAGCTATGAATATATTTCGATTTTCTATCCGTATCAGGATGTCTGTTTTTCCAGATGCATTAAAAGTTTCTCCAGTCGCATTTCCTTCATAATGTCCATTTAACTGCAATAAAAAGTGCGTTCGTATGGCTTCCTCATCTAAGGTCACAAATGATCCAGGGCTGCGTTCAATTACCAATGCCATACTTCTACATACGTCCAAAATGTGTTCGTACTCTTTGAGATCAAGTGTTGGTTCTGATTGATATTTTTCTGTTGGGACTTTGGGCCTTTGTGTTGTAGTTCGCCTCCTTTGAGCAGGAACGGCGAAGGTGGGTGGGTGGTCTTTCCTTTTTATCGGAATTCCCAAGTCGGCAATTGCATTTACGGAAGCTTCAGCTTTCTTTCTTTTTCGCTCTAGTGCGGATTTGATCGATTGAGGTGCCAAACTGTTGTGGTTATCCACATCTCTTTGTAGGTTTCTGACAGCGCCAGCCAGAGAATCTACATTTCTTTTAATTTCTCTTTTGAGTTGCTCGGCGTTTGGAGAATCGTCCGGAAAGGTATGCGAAAAAATTACAACATTCTCGCGTATGTCAATATCGGGATAACCCGACAGGCTATAAGAAGATGGACGAAGGCGAAAAAGACCGCTATCCCCTTCGAAAGGAATGGCAATATCTATCCGGGTTCCTTGGACAATTGCGCGTTCGCCAGGAAATACTGCACGGTTGAAATCGTGGCTGACGTCTAGTTTAGTTCCCGTTTGGTTCTCGATGTAATGCTGGTCTGAATGAAGGACTAAGGTGTCAATTTGCGCTTTTTCAATGTAATGCTCTTCAAGCTCAGTAGGTGAGGCTTTTAAGACATAATCGTTATCCAATCCGTCTATTTCCGAGATAATTTTATTGAGAAAAGTTTGAAATGTGGGATGTGTGTCTCCATCATTGAATGGATACATTTTTGTTTCCTCTTTACTCGTTTGTGAGAATTTGGTTGGTTCGGTAATAAATTCAGCAATATTTATTATTGCAAATTA
>CAMYJL010000155.1 GCA_947258645.1 uncultured Nitrospinota bacterium | reverse complement strand
TGAACGATGTTCTCCTGTGGAACGACGGCGTCGCGGACCGATCGGCCAGTCTAATCACTAACAGCGGTGGCCTCCTCGCAAGCGGGGGTCAGTATTCCGCCACGCAGGTAGCGGCGGGGATCGAGGCCGCCCTTGAAAATACGAACGCAGGCGCCTCGGCGGGTGACACCTACACGGTATCCTATAGCACGACGACCAAGAAGTTCACTATTGCGAACGACTCCGGCAACAATGGCATCGTCACTCTCCGGCACTCGGTCGCGGGCAGCACGGCTTCCGACGATCTGGGCTTCTCGACGACGACCACCGATACGATCGCGGTCGGGGCCTCGGCGGTGAGCGATAGCCAGGTCCAGTTCAATGTCGCGAACGGCCGGAACACGTTCACGATTGACGTAGACGGCAACTACTACGCCACCCAGAAGACAGCCACGGTGGCCGCCGGGGGCTATACGGCGGACGGCCTTGCCCAGGCGATTGAGGCGGCGATCAACGCCGCGGACTCGGCCGATTCGATCGACCGCGTCCGGGCCGCGCGCGTGACCTATGACGCCGGGACCAACACCAACAAGTTCCAGATTTCATCCCAGACCGCGGGAGCCACCCGGACGATTGACATCTCCTCCGACTCCAACTCCTTCGACATCCCCGCGAGCTCGGTCGTGGTGGCCGAGGCCAACCTGGGCGTCCTGGGCCTTACCAATCTGGGGACGGACGAGACGTTCGCTGTCACCCGGGGGTTCAATGACGAGATCCGGGTGGACTTCGACGGCGTCGGCGCCGGCGTGGCCTCGACCATCAGCCTCATCAATGATGGCCTTCTCACCAGCGGCGCGGTGGTGACGGCCTCACAGCTGGTGACCGCCCTTCAAACCGCCTTGAACACGGACCCGGGTGGTGACACCTATACGGTTACGTACGACAGCTCGGGCGACACATTCAGGATCGATGCGGCGGGGGGCAACGGCGATACGATTGATATCCTTTGGACGGACCCTATTACCAACGCTGAAGGGTTGCTTGGCTTCACCGGTGCCAACGATTCGATCGCGCCGGGCGGATTTGTCGTGAGCGATACGGCGCTGACGACGGCCATCGCCGGCAGAACCCAGAACCGGACAGACGGCACAGGCGGTTTCAATGTCACCGACCCGTCGAATTTGAGCAGTTCGAGTTTTTCGACCTCGCTGACGGTGTTCGACAGCCTGGGCTCCCCTCACTCGATCAATATCTTCTTCCGGAAAATCGGGGAGAATATCTGGGAGTACAACGGGCTCATGCAAGGCAACGACATCGTCGGACCGACGTCGGACGGGGTGAACGAGCAGGTTCTCTACGGCCGGCTGTGGTTTAACGAGTCGGGAGCGCTCGACATCGAAGACAAGTTTGTCGGACCGACGAACCCGGACGGCACGACGAATGCGGCGGATGCCAATGGCTTCCTCTTCCCGAAAGCCAACCGGTTTAACTTCGAGGGCGGCGCGAAGCAGGACCAGCTAATTGGATTCGATTTTGGAACCTCCATCACGACCGACGCCTCGACGACGGGAGGCCTGGACGGCGTGACCCAGTTCGCCGGATCGTCGGCCATCATCAACCAGACGCAGAACGGTTTCACGACGGGTACGCTGCAGTCCATCTCGGTCAACCGGAACGGGAACGTCACCGGGCAGTTTACGAACGGCCAGACGCGGGACCTGGCGCGAATCGTCCTCGCGAACTTCAACGCGCCCCAGGGCCTGAACAGCCAGGGCTCCAGCCTCTTCGCGGAGACGCAGGGCTCCGGGCAGCCCATTCTGGGCCAGGCCACCACGGCGGGTTTCGGCTCCGTTCTTTCGAATTCGGTTGAGCTCTCCAACGTGGATATCGCCGAGGAGTTCGTGAAACTGATTCAGGATCAGCAGGCGTTCCAGGCGAACGCGCGGATTATTTCGACGACGGAAGACCTCCTTGACGAGATCGTCAATCTGACGAGGTAATCCGGTCGGAAGCCTTGCCTTTCGAACTGACGCCGGCGGCGCATCGACGCTTTCCCCCGGAAGCGGAAAGCGGATGCGCCGCCGGCTTTTTTTATTTTCACTATTTGCCGGCATGTCGGCGGAAGAATTTTCATTAATTGGAAAATACTGGATGACGGCGAAAAAAAATCTCCTTTCCGTCAAGTGAATGCTGGGCGCAATGCTCATGCGTGTGTAAAATTGACGCAGCGGTGAAGTGGAGGAAAACATTCTTCTCTTTGCGACTGCGTGTTTTGTTTGGATTCTTATACTCGAACTGCTGGGCGGGTAAAATACGGCGGTTCAGCTTCGCAAGATTGGGACCCTTCTAGAATGGATCTGGCCACTCTTCTCGGCATCATTTCCGCTTTCGGACTTGTTTTTTACGCGATTCTGTCCAGTAGCGGCCTCGGGATTTTTATCGATGTTGCGTCGGTGTTCATCGTTATCGGCGGTACCCTGGGCGTCACGCTGATCACTTTTCCCTTGGGGGATGTCATCGGGGTGATCAAGGTGGTGATGAATGTCTTTTTCGTCCGAACGAGTCAGGCGGGAAAAGTCATCCCCACGCTGGTGGATTTTTCCGGAAAGGCCAGGCGTGACGGCATTCTCGCCCTGGAGTCCGTGACCAAGGATCTTTCCGATAAATTTCTCAGCAAAGGGATCCAGCTCGCCGTGGATGGACTGGAGCCGCGGGCCATCACCGACATTCTGGAAAAGGAGATTGAGTACGTCGAAGAGCGTCATGGAAAAGGGGCGGAGACATTCGCCACGATGGGGACGATTTCCCCAGCGATGGGGCTGATCGGTACGCTGGTGGGGCTGGTCCAGATGCTCCAGAACCTTTCGGATCCGGATTCCATCGGTCCTTCCATGGCGGTGGCGCTGTTGACGACATTCTACGGCGCCATACTGGCCAACATGCTTTTCCTTCCGATATCGGGGAAGCTGAGGGTCCGCCATAAAGAGGAAATTCTGGGCATGAAGCTGATGCTCGAGGGCATCCTTTCCATCTCCGTTGGAGACAATCCCCGTACGCTGGAAGCGAAACTGGAGTCTTTCGTTCCGCCCAGCCAGCGAAAGGCCGTGGAATAAATGGCGAATGCCCCGGAAGCCGAATCTGACCTGGGAGCCGGCGAAGAGTTCGCCCTGGAGGATGTTAAGGAGAAAATAAAGCGGGAAGAGGTAAAGCCGAAGGATTTGGGGCCGATCCTGTTTGCTGCCTTGGCCATTCTCCTGCTCGCTTTTTTCATCCTGCTTAACTCCATGTCCGTCGTCGATACGAAGCGGAAGATAAAAGTGCTGGGGTCGCTCCAGGGGACTTTCGGTATTTTGACCGGCGGCACCAAACTCAAGGAATTATCCGGGATCACTGCAAGCGGCTCCGGCAAGAAGCAAAAACAGTTTTTCGTCTCCTTGCTGACGTTCAAGGATTTCGTCAAGACGAAAGGGTTTTCGGACGAAGTGTTTATCGATGGGGCAAATAAAGGATTCACGATTTCGGTCATGTCGTCTTCGATATTCAAGCCCGGCGAAGCGGAGCTGAAATCGAAGAACTACCGCCTTCTCGACATGCTCAAATTCATCATCGCGAGCGGGCAGGAAAAATTTCATGTCCGCATCGAGGGGCACAGCGACGATACACCGACCAAAAGCGAGCGGTATCCTTCGAATTGGGAGCTTTCCGTGGCCCGGGCCTTGTCCGTCTTGCGTTATTTGAAATTTGACACCGGGATCGACGTCGATCAACTGGAAGCCGCCGGTTATGCGCAGTATCGGCCCAAGGTTCCGAATAATAGCCCGGAAAACCGGGCGCGAAATCGCCGGGTAGACTTCGCTTTTTTTGTGAAAGAGACCCCCAAAAATCTGGACCCGCAAAAAACCATTGATATTGGCGGGTTTAAATTTTCCTTCTGAGGAGTTGTTATGAGTGAAGGCCCCGATCCGGATGCTTGGCTGGTGACATTCGGGGATCTCGTCACGCTGTTGCTCACTTTCTTCGTTCTGCTGTTGTCCATGAGTTCGATGGATAAGCAGCGGCTCAAAGCATCGTTTGAGCATTTCGGCGGGAAGCCGGGCATTTTCGCTGCCGGCGACTCGTCGGTCATCGCACCTTTTATGGAAAATAATGCCCCCGGTTCGTCCGAGCAAATCAAAAAAGGCATAGAGCTTGCTAATATAGTGGAAGGGGTGATGAAGACGAGTCTCAATGAGTCGGTCAGCCAGTCTAAAGTGAAGCTGGACGCCGAAGGGGAGGTTCGGATCAAGGGGGTTCCCTTTGGACGGGCGATAGTATTGAGCGGATCTTTGGTGTTTGGAAGCAGCAGCGCTGAGGTTCGGGTCAGCGCACTTCCGGTTCTGGATTCCATTGCGAAGGTTTTGAGGGACGGAACCCAGATGATTTCAGTTCAGGGACACACAGATGATCGGGAAACACCCTTTGAGCCGAGGTATCGAAACCAATGGGATCTGTCGGCAGGCCGGGCGGTGAATGTCTTGAAGTATTTGATTCGAAAGGGTAAAATCGATCCCAGCCGCTTGGCCGCGGTAGGTTATGGAAAATCCCGCCCGGAGCTTCCGAACACTTCCGAAGACAATCGATCAAAAAACAGGCGTGTGGAAATTGTTATCACGAATGCAAATCTGTCTTGAGTTGAAAGAAAGCATCCTTCATTAGAGGAAAAAAATGGCGAATGCTCCGGAAGAAGTACCTGAAGAATCTGAAGTAGAAGAAACTCCGAAAAGTGGCGGGGGCTCAATGAAATGGGCCATCATCGCCGTTGCATTGCTCGTGGTGTTGGGCGGCGGAGGCGCAGGGGCTTGGTTCTTCCTGTTGCGGGGAGCCGCGGAGCCGGAACAAGTGGCCTCCAAGGCCGAACAGCAGGGTGTTCCTTTGGCAGGGCCCATCGTTTCGCTCGATTCCTTTATCGTGAATCTGGCTGATCCCAAGGGAAAAAGATACTTGAAGGTGAAGCTGGAGATGGAGCTTTCCAACAAAGCGGCTGAAAAGGAACTGATGGAGAGGATGGCTGTAGTTCGCGACCAGATCATCATGGCGCTAAGCAGCAAGACCTTTCAGCAGATACAAAGCGTGGCGGGAAAGAGCGTGCTCCGGGACGAACTCAGCGCCAGAGCAAATGTGATTATGAAGAAAGGTAAAGTGAAGAAGGTGTATTTCACAACTTTTATCGTTCAATAGTTTGGCCGCTAGCGGGGCTTTACGCCTCTGAAGGAGTCGTGGATGAATCAGATTCTCTCCCAGGATGAAGTTGATGCCCTATTGCAGGGCGTTACTGGCGGGGACATTGATACCCAGGTGGGAGACGATGATGAATTGACCGGGGAAGGGGGAATAGTCCCTTATGACCTGACAAGCCAAGAGCGCATTATACGCGGGCGAATGCCCACTCTTGAAATCATCCACCAACGATTTAGCCGTACGTTTCGCAGCGCTATCAGTTCCATGTTGCGCCGGGTCGTTGATGTTGCGCTGGTGAGTACGGACATGATCAAGTTCGGAGAGTTTTTAAAGACCCTTCCCGTTCCGACGAGCCTGCACATATACAAAATGGAACCCCTTCGCGGTTTCGCGCTGGTCGTCCTTGAGACCAAGCTGGTTTTTGCCTTGGTGGATGTCCTATTTGGCGGGTCTGCCCGAACCCATGTGAAGGTCGAGGGGCGCGATTTTACGCCGATAGAGACCTATATCATCAAGAGGATTGTCTTGAAGTTGCTCGAGGATCTGCATGCGGCCTGGCGGCCGGTCCATGAATTGAATATCGAGTATTCCCGATCTGAGGTGAATCCACAGTTTGCCGGAATCGTTCCTCCGAGCGATCTCGTGGTTGTCGTTACTTTCGAGATGGAGATCGAAGACCAGCAGGGGAATCTTTCTTTCTGTATTCCCTATTCGATGATTGAGCCCATCCGGGCGAAACTTCATGCGGGTTTTCAGTCCGATCGGCTGGAGATCGACCATGCATGGCTGAATCGCCTTCAAGAACGGATTATGGGAGCTGAGGTGGATCTGGTTTCTCTGCTTGGAGAAGCCATGATCGGCGCGGGCGATTTGATGAAGCTGAAGGAAGGCGATGTCATCCCTCTGAAAACGGGGGCAAAGGATGAAGTTGAAATCCTGGTAGAAGGGGTGGCCAAGTTCAAGGGAAGGCCGGGAGCCATGCAGGGGAAAACGGCGTTGGAAATCACGGAATTAAAGGCGATTCATTCCAATGAATAAATTCGCATATGACATTGTTGAGTCTGGAGGAGCGGCGGATGACCGATAGCCTTGATGTCGGACTCCTCCACGCGGAAGACCCGGATGAAGAGGAAACGCGAGCGACTTTTGAAGAGATTGAAGATGAGCGGCTTGAAATTCCGCCCGAGCTTGAGTTCATCCGCGATATCCCGATGAGGGTCTCAGCTGAATTGGGGCGTACGAAAATTCAGGTGAGAGAGCTTCTTCAGTTGTATGTGAATCAGATTTTCGAGGTGGATAAAATGGTGGGCGAACCGCTTGAGATATATATTAACGGTCAGGTCGTTGCTCGCGGAGAGGTCGTTGTCATCAACGATAAATTCGGTGTTCGCCTCACGGATATCGTCAATCCACTGGAGCAAGGACTTCAGAGTTAGGGGACTCCGCCCGGATTCCCTTTGAGGTAGCGAAATGAATGACGAAACGAATCAGGAAATGGAGCAACCGCCCGAAGACAGCGCTGACTCCCTGACGCAGGAAGAGGAAGTCGCTGTCGAAGAAGCTCCCGTCGAGGAAGGGGAGACCGGGATTGCGGAATCCGGCGAACCCGATTCAGACGGCGAAGGTGCCGAAGGCGAAGGTGCCGAAGGCGAAGGTGCCGGAGATGAAGATGCCAACATTAAACTCATCATGGATCTGCCGCTGCAAGTGGTGGTTGAGCTCGGGCGCACCAAGATGCTCATCAATGATCTTCTTCAGATTGGGCAGGGCTCTGTCATTGAGCTGAACAAGCAGGTGGGTGAGGCGCTGGACGTTCTGGTCAACGGCAAGCTCGTCGCACGGGGCGAGGTGGTTGTTGTCAAAGATAAATTCGGGGTGAGGATTACCGAGGTCTTGAGTACGATCGAGCGCATTAAACAGCTCGCGTAGGCGCGTCCCGATGCGGGTTCCTTCCCGGAGTGATGGCCCCCCCTGACGGTATTTTCGAAGCGCTGTATGGCCGGTTATTCTCCCCCCCAATGCACGGAATTTAGCGGATTTTCCCTTTTTGGTTTCCTCCCCGGAACCGTCAAAACGCCGGCATGATTCTTCCTCTGAAATCGCCAATCGTATGACGAATTGAAATGGGAAAATGGCAATTCCCGGGGTTATTTTGCTCTCCCGGAGTGAAAAACAATCGATTTCATCAACGCCAATAATTCCATTTGTTCCAATAGTTACAAATTAAATTATTGGAAACAAACGATTTAATTGTTGTGCTCCCCGTTCCCTCCCGATGCCAGTTTTTTGGCGCCTTGCTTTTCTTCCTTGGTACAGGCCTTGCAATTTTTTCGAGCAGAATACGAGTTCGCTGGTTTTGCCTTTTGCCGTGCTCTGACTCGGACACCAATTCTAACCTTCGTTTTGTTGGAATTTTGATAATTTTCACCCATCTTGGAAATTGATTCATGCGAAATTGGCTCGAAAAAAATTTCATCGCGGGATCAGTGTATGGAAGTGCCACCGCACTGGGTGTCGCCGTCTTCCTGGGCGGCCCGGTCGATACCGCTTCTCGACAAGGTATTTGTCTATGCGGGAGAGCAGAATGTTCGCCTCGTCGCCTTGTTCGATGCCCCCCTGGATGGCTCGGATCCGGTCCCTCGTCTGAAAAACGGCACTCTTTCTCTCTTCGTCCGGGGTGTCCGGGGCGGCAAGTCCATTCGGCAATTCGTCCTGGGGCAGGGCGGATATGATCGCCTGGAGGCCCGTGAAGGCAAAAGCGGGCTTTGGCTGACGGTACGGACGGAAAAAGGGACGGCACGCCTGAAGGGGATTCCCGAGATCACCCGGGGAAAATCCTCCCTGACCGTAACGTTGCCTTCGTTGAAGATTCGCGAGATAGGGGACGCAGGCCCCGCGCCCGGGAACGCCCCGGTCGCGGGGTCCCGCAAAGAGAAGGCCTCTTCGCCGTTTTCGGGGTTGAAGGGCGGGGAGTCCGGCAGGCCGGAAAATACCGCGCCCCCGGTTACCTCAGAGTCTATTCTGGAAGGAGCTCTTTCTTCGCCCTCGACGGTCTCTGCTTCCGGGATTCGAACTTCCAACCCGCTGTCCCCTGCATTGCCAAAAACCGAAACAAACCCCCCGCTAACGCTCTTCCGGAAAAAAGACCGGAGTTCGAACCTACCCACCCGATCAAAGGGATCTGTCCAGGAGACGCCCCGGATCGGCTCGAACGTTGTGAGCCTCTCCGGTTTGGCGCTGAAGTTTGTCGGTGTTCTGGGGGGAATTCTCGCCTTGATTGTCGGGGGATTGTTTTTCTTCAAAAAGCTGGCGCCGGGGGCAGTGTCCCGCCTGGGAGGGAATGGAAGCCTCGTCCGAACGATTTACCGGACTACCCTGGCGCCGAAGCAATCCCTCGCGCTGGTGGAGGTCGCGGGCGAGGTTCTCGTCCTCGGAATCAGCGGACAGAACATTACGATGCTCACAAAGATCGAAAACGAAGAGACGCTGGCGCGCGTTCGCGAGGCCGGAGAGTCCACGTTTGTCGACCACCTCTCCCGGATGATCTCGGCCCAGTCCAAGGGGGCGGAAAAACCGGCCAAGCCGGACACTCCGCTTCTTGCCGCTGGAAATGATCCCGGAGAAACGGTTCAAAAAGATGACCGCGAGGCGGTTCTTCCAGAGAAGGGGGCCGCCGCCTTGCTGGCCTACGCGCGCCAGGTGGCGCCGGAGGTGAATGGTTCCGGCAACGGGACGGGGCCCGCCGGCCATCCGGATGATCAGAGCCGGGACGAGGAACTTCAGGCGTCACCCGTTCGTTCGGCGGCCCGGCTTCGGCAACGTCTTAACCGTGTGACGCCTCAGCCAAAAAGGAGCGGAACGTTTTCATGATTTTGATTTTCGCCTCCGCCGGCCTCATGGCCCTGACTGTTTTGGGGACCGCCCAGGACGCTTTCGCCCAGGTGCCGTTGGTGTTGCCAAATCTTCAGCTGGGCTTCAGTCAGCCCGGTTCGACCGGGGAGGTGGCCACCGGGCTTCAGATCCTGGCGTTGATGACGGTCCTGACGATGGCTCCGTCCATTATCGTCATGATGACCTCCTTCTCGAGAATCGTCATCGTTTTGGCTTTTATGCGGCAGGCGCTGGGAACCCAGCAGTCTCCTCCCAACCAGGTTCTCATCGGAATGGCCATGTTCCTCACGCTGTTTGCGATGGCTCCCGTGGGCACGCGCATCAACGATGAGGCGCTTCAGCCCTATTTTGCCGAGCGGATAGATTTCGTGACCGCGGCGCAAAGGGCGGCCAATCCGATTCGAAATTTCATGCTCAAGCAAACGCGCGAGAAAGACCTCGCCCTTTTTCTCAGCCTTTCGGGAGGGGAGCGTCCCGCCACGGCGAACGATGTGCCTCTGACGACGCTGATTCCGTCGTTTCTGATCAGCGAATTGAAGACGGCTTTTCAGATCGGTTTCATGCTTTTTATCCCGTTCCTGATTGTCGACATGGTCGTCGCATCGGTTCTGCTCTCGTTGGGAATGATGATGCTGCCTCCGATCCTGATTTCATTGCCGTTCAAGCTGATGCTTTTTGTCATGGTCGATGGATGGGCGCTGATTGTGAGTTCGTTGATGAGGAGTTTCGCCTGATGCGGACCGCCGGGGAGGAAAGGCCATGACTCCTGAAGCCGTCATGACCCTCATGCAAGGCGCGATGGAAATGATGGTGGCGTTGACAGGTCCTCTCCTGGGCGCCGGGCTCGTTATCGGTATTTTGGTGGGAATCATCCAGGCGGTTACGCAAATTCAGGAGATGACCCTGACCTTTGTCCCCAAGATACTGGTGACGATGCTGGTGCTGATGTTCGCTTTTCCCTGGATGCTCCAGACCATGATCGATTACACGACCAATCTGTATACCTCCCTCCCTGAAATGTTGCGGTAGCAGGAGGAGCCTGGCTTGGACGTCGCGAACATCAGCACCGTCGATTTCGAGCGTTTCGTCCTGATTTTGATGCGGGTGAGCTCGCTTCTCCTGTCGGCGCCTCTGTTCAGCGCGCCGTCGGTGCCGACCGCCGTCAAAATCGGCCTTTCGGTCTCGGTAAGCCTGGCGTTTTTTCCGATCGCCGGGTCGGGCGTCCTGATATCGGAAGTGCCGTTTTACGATCTGGCGATGCTGGCTCTCAGCGAGGTGTTTCTCGGGTTGTCAATGGGAATGCTGGCCCGCTTTTTCGTGGTCGCGGCGGACATGGGCGCTGAGGTGATGGGATTTCAGATGGGTTTCGGGGTGGTGACCGCCATCGACCCCAACACACAGGCCCACACGGCGCTGTTGTCTCAGTTTCAGGGGGTAACCACGGCGATGATGATATTGGCGACGAATGCACATTATTTTTTCTTTCAAGCCATTGCGGAGAGTTTCAAGCGGATTCCCCTGATGGGTTTCTCTCCCAGCGCCAACCTCTGGGCGATTTTTATGGGCACCACGAAGGATATCTTCGTGCTCGCCTTGAAGTTCGCGGCGCCTGCCGTTGGCGTGTTGATGCTCTCGAGCATTGCCCTTGGAATCGTGGCAAGGACGGTGCCTCAGATGAATATTTTTATCGTGGGTCTTTCCCTGCAAATCTTCGTCGGCCTTGCCATCCTGGCCATTTCGGTCCCGATGTTCGGTGTGCTGTACAGCCAGATCCTGACGGACATGGGCGGGACGATCTTCCGGTTCGTCCGGGCGTTTTAGGAGATACCGATGCCTCCAGAGAAAGACGAAAAAACCGAACCGGCAACGGATAAACGCCGTGAGGAATCCCGGGAAAAGGGCCAGGTCGTCAAAAGCAGAGAGGTCACATCCGTGGCCGTTCTCCTGGCGGGGATTGTGTATTTCGCGAATTTCGGCGGTCATTTGGGCACTTCCCTCATGAATATCATGCGGTTCTTTTTCACGGAAGCCGCTGTGCCGCACGAGACCCCGGGCGATTTGTTTCAACTCCTCCATAACGCCGGCGGAGGCATCGCCTGGACCATCATGCCTTTGCTGGGGATTGTGATTCTGTTTTCCCTCGCTTCGCAGATTTTCCAGTTCGGATTTCTCTTTTCGCCGCAGGCGGTCATGCCGAAATTCAACAAGTTGAACCCCCTTGAGGGCGCCAAGCGGCTGTTGGGGAAGCAGGGCTGGATGGACCTTTTTAAATCCCTCGCCAAAATTGCTCTCGTGAGTTACGTGGGCTACATCACCGTTCTCGAAGCGTGGACCTATATTCCCCATTTTTCCCAGATGTCCACCATAGGTTTTTTGAACGAATTCATGGGCATCGGCATGAAGATCGCCCTCCGCTGTGCCGCTGTGCTGATTTTCATCGCGGCCATCGATTTTGCTTTTCAGAAATATTCTCACGAACAGAACCTGAAAATGACGAAAGATGAGGTGAAGCAGGAGTACAAACAGCGCGAGGGAGACCCGATGGTCAAGGGGCGAATTCGGCAGGTGCAGCGCGAAATATCGAGAAAACGCATGATGAGCGCCGTCCCCGAGGCCGATGTGGTGATCACAAACCCCACTCATTTCGCCGTTGCCATCAAATACGACCGGGAAGATATGGAAGCGCCGGTCCTGGTGGCGAAGGGGAGGGGTTTTATCGCGCAGAAGGTGCGCGATCTCGCGAAAGAACACGATGTGCCTATCGTGGAAAACAAGCCCCTGGCCAGGGGTCTGTACAAGTCGGTGCAGATCGGCCAGATCATCCCGGCGGAATTTTACAAGGCTGTGGCGGAAGTCCTCGCCTACGTCTACACACTCAAAAACAAAGCCGCATAAATTCATTTATCGGGGAGGCAAAAGATGAACGAGGCAGCCGGCCTCAGCAAAATCGCGCGGAACAGCGATGTGGCGATGGCGCTCGGGGTTGTCGGAATCCTGATGGTCATGATTCTGCCGATTCCGCCCTCATTTCTGGATGCACTGCTTTCTTTCAGCATCACGTTTGCCCTGATCATTTTGCTCGTTTCTCTCTACACGCTTCAGCCGTTGGAGTTCAGCGTGTTTCCGTCGCTGCTTCTCGTGACGACGCTCTTCCGGCTTTCGCTCAACGTGGCTTCGACGAGGCTCATTCTCCTCAACGGCCACGAAGGAACGGACGGAGCCGGTCAGGTGATTGCGGCGTTCGGCAATTTCGTCGTCGGCGGGAATTATGTCGTCGGGGTCGTCGTGTTCATCATCCTCGTGATCATCAACTTCGTCGTGATCACGAAGGGCGCCGGCCGAATCGCCGAAGTTGCCGCCCGCTTCACCCTGGATTCCATTCCGGGCAAACAGATGGCCATCGACGCGGACCTGAACGCGGGGCTGGTCAACGAGGCCGAGGCGCGGAGACGGCGCGAGGAAATCAGCAATGAGGCCGACTTCTTCGGGTCGATGGACGGCGCGAGCAAATTTGTCCGGGGCGATGCCATCGCGGGCCTCATCATTACGTTTGTCAACCTTCTGGGAGGCCTTGCCATCGGAGTTTTCCAGCGCGGCATGCCCATCGGCAAGGCGGCGGCCACGTATTCCATCCTCACGGTGGGCGATGGGCTGGTGGCCCAGGTTCCCTCGCTGCTGATATCCACCGCGGCGGCCATTGTCGTTACCCGCTCGGCTGAGCAGTCTCACCTGGGGGCGACGATCGCCACGCAGCTTCTTGGCCATACGCGGGCGATTGGCGTGTCGGCGGTGCTGCTATTTGTCTTGGGGTTGTTCCCCGGCCTTCCGCAGGTTCCGTTCTTCCTCCTGGCCGCTCTCATGGGGTCGACTGCCTACTATCTCTCGCAGGCGAAACAGGTTGAGAGCGAGCGTATGGTGGAAGAAGCCGCGGCCGAGTCGGCTGAGCCGGTGGCTACGGGCCCGGAGAGCATGGATCCGTTCCTGCAGGTTGATTTGCTGGAGCTGGACGTGGGCTACAGCCTGATTCCGCTGGTGGACGCCCGGCAGAACGGGGAACTCCTTGATCGAATTCGCTCGATTCGACGGCAATTTGCGACGGAGATGGGCCTTGTCGTACCGCCGCTCCACATTCGCGACAACCTTCAATTGAAGCCGGGAGAGTACACCATTCTTCTGAAGGGGGTCGAAATCGCGCGGGGCGAGCTCATGATGGATCATTTTCTCGCGATGGACACCGGTACGGTGGAAACCGCCATTCCCGGCATTCCGACCACGGAGCCGGCGTTCGAGCTTCCCGCGCTGTGGGTGACGCTGGCGAACAAGGAGCGGGCCCAGTTTGTCGGCTATACCGTGGTGGATCCGGCCACGGTGGTGGCCACCCATCTTACCGAGCTCATCAAAAAGAACGGAAGCGATCTGATCACGCGCAGCGAGGTTCAGAACTTTCTCGACAAAGTGGCGGAGGGACACCCCAAGGTCGTCGAAGAGCTTGTCCCGAACCTGCTTTCCCTCGGGCGGGTCCAGAAGGTGTTGCAGAATCTTGTCCGCGAGGGCGTGAGTATCCGCGACCTCGTGACTGTTCTCGAAACGCTGGCGGATTATGCCCCGGTTTCGCAGGACCCGGACGTTCTGACCGAGTACGTCCGGAGCCGTCTTGCGCGCAACCTGACCTCCCAGTTCGCCGGCGAATCGGGCTCGATCAACGTCATTACGCTTGATTCCGAGTCCGAGAAAGTGCTGGTGGGTTCGCTTCAACATACCGACCACGGGAGCTACCTGGCCATGGATCCGGGGCAGGCGGATCGGCTCCTGCGCTCCATCCAGAGCCAGATCGATCAATTCGAGTCATCCACGACGGCCCCGGTCCTGCTGGCTTCGCCGGCGATCAGGGGACATCTCAGAAAATTCACGGAGCGTTTCATCCCGCAGCTCGCAATTCTCAGCCATAACGAAATTGCGCCGGGTGTTCGTATCCAGAGCCTAGGGACGGTGAGTGTGTCATGAGAACCAAACGATTTCGCGGAAAAGATCTGAGAGAAACGCTCGACATGGTAAAAGCGGCACTCGGACCCGATGCCGTTATCATCTCGACCCGCAAGGTAAAGCGCGGCACGGGCGCCTACGGCCTCTTCGAGGAATCCCTTATGGAGGTGGAGGCGGCGACGCTGGTTTCGAATGATATGGTTCCGGAAATATATGACGACATGGAAACAAATGGTCTTCATTCGAATTCCGGCCGCGGCGGGAGCGGGGTGGAGAGTCATACAGGATACGAGATGGATACGGGCCCCGACGCCATGGGGGAAGAGCTTGTTGACGAACTCTGCGAGTCGGGCATCACTAGGGGCAACGCGCGGGAGATCCTGGCGCGTGCCGGGGTGAGTCTCCCGGTTTCGGATTTGGCCTCCTCCGAAGGGCAACGGAAGCATGTCAGGAAAATTTTGTCTCTTCTGTTTGAGGTGAGAAATTCCGTTTCGGTCCGAAAGCCCGGAGATG
>CAMYJL010000154.1 GCA_947258645.1 uncultured Nitrospinota bacterium | reverse complement strand
CTTCAGCCCGACGGCCCGGCCAGCCTCCTCCGCGCGGACGCGCACCCGCTTCTCGGTGCCGTGCGGGTTGTGAATCTGGCTCTTGTGGGCGTTGATCGACTTGATCTTCTTGTCGATGGTCCCGGAGATATCGATGAAGTAGTTGGATTGTTCGGAACGCGTGTAGAGCAGGGTGTTCGTGTGATGGGCCTCGATTCCGGCGTAGCCCAGCTCGGGAAGAAAGTGATGATCTCGCGCGTAGATGATTCCCTTGAACACCCCGTGGCCCACCGCCTGATGGTCGGGGTGAGAGTAGTGGGGAAGCCAGGGATCGTGCGCGACGACGGTGTCGGGCTTGAAGTGCCGGATGAGGAAGGCAATCTGGTTGCGGAACGCCCGGGTGTCCTCCAGCTCTCCATCCCGGTGGCGGAGAAAGAGGGATTCCTTCACTCCCAGGAATTTGGAGGCGGCGAGTTGCTCTTTTTCCCGGATGGCGGTGAGCTCGTAGGGAGGAACGTCGTGTTTCGTGCCCTTGTCTCCGTTGGTGCAGATGATCGTCCGGACGGTGGCCCCCTCCTCGACCCACTGGGCGATGCTGCCACCCGCGCCGAGCTCGGCGTCGTCATGGTGCGCCACAAAAACCAGAACGTTATGAAATTCTGACCGGCTCAATTTTTCTCTCCGAGTTATGCGGACGCCCCGGCACAGGCCGGACGCCGGAATTTTCTTTGGTCCCCGGTTTGCCTCTCAAGCAATTTCTTCCATACGTTGATTTCCTTCGACGCGATGGCGGACCAGGCAAACGTCTTTGCCCGCTCCCGGGCCCGCCAGCCGAGGCGGGCGCGCAGGTCCGGATCGCCGAGAACCTGAAGCGCCGCTTCCGCGAACCCTTCGAGGTCGCCGTCGGGAACGAGGAAGCCGCTCCCGCCGGTCTCGACCGAGCCCGACAGCCCGCCGACATCGAAACCCACCGAAGGCAGAGCGCAGGCCGCCGCTTCCAGTGCGACGAGGCCGAACGATTCGTACCGCGAGGAGATGGCCAGCACATCGGCAGCAGAATAAAACGACGACAACTCGCTCTGGGGTCTCGCCCCCATGAAACGGAAGTTATCGGCGACCCCCGCCTCGGCGGCCAGCTTCATGATCCGCCGGACCTCCTCGCGCTGGGCCGGGGAGGAAAAATCCTCGGGGCTAAGCCCGCTCCCGTTCGAAGCCTGAGCCGAGCCGCGTATCGCTCCTCCGACATGAATGACAAGCAGCCTGAGATCCGGGCGTTTCGATTTCATCAACGCCAGCGCACAGACCAACCGGTCCAGCCCTTTGATCGGCTCGATGCGGCCTACATTGAGGAGAACATGGTCATCCTCGCGCAGCCCGAGCGCCGCGCGCGCCGCATCCCGAGGCAAGGGCGCGAAGCGTTCCGGATCGACGCCGCAGGGAATGACGTGGATGCGGGAATCGGGGGCGCCGAGTTTTTCAGAGAGCAGTTCCGCTTCGGCGGGCGATGATGCGAAAAGGGCATCCGATTTTTTCGCGATGCCGGTCTCGGCGAGGACGCGCGCATCGGGCTCGCGCCCGTCGCCGGTGGGAAGCGCCCGGTTTTTCTGGGCCGCGATGGTGTGAAAGCGGTGGGCCATCGGAACGCTCCACGCCTTCGCGAGGCGTTCTCCGGCGAGGGCCGAAAGCCAGTAGTGGGTCGCGAACAGATCGTACCTGCCACCCTGCGCCTCGGCGAATTCCCGGATTCCCGCGGCGAACTCTTCCGTGAACACCGCCTGACTGAATTTATCGAGAGGCTTCTTCGGGCCGGCGGGGATTCGGATCAGGCGCGCGCCGGGGGCGATGTCCTCGGCCGGGGGCGCATCGGCATCTGCGGCCCGGGTGAAGACGTCAACGTGAACACCCTGGCGGGGCAGGGCTCGCGCGAGTTCGCGGATGTAGACGTTCATCCCGCCGGTCACGTCCCCGCCGAGCGTGTCCAGCGGGTCGGTGTGCATCGACACAAGCGCGGCGCAGAGCCAGAACCCGCTCATTTGCGCTCCCGGGTCAGCTCAATCCGGTAAATGATCTCGTCCTTCGCCCCGAACCGGTATTTGTAGGCTTCGTCGCCGCGCAGCATGTCGAACGAGGCGCGGCCAGCCTGGATCGCCTGCTCGATATTCTGCGCGAGCAGGACGATGCCCGCGCTCAGGTCGCGCTCGCTCGGGTCGTAACCCGAATTGTAGAGGTAAATCCGGTCTTCATAGTCGAAAGAAAAATTGGCGGCGACGGCGTGGCCGTGCACGCGCATGCGCGTAAGATCAAGCCATCCGAGTTGAAGCATCTCGCGGGCCATCTCGCGGAAGAAGGTTCGGCGGGAATCGTTCCAGAATTCTTCTTTCTCCGGCTGGCTCAAGGCGTGGAGCCGGAAGAAATCTTCCAGGTCGGCTTCGAGGCTTTCTGCCGAAAGGGTCGAGCCGAACTCGAGGTCGGCCTCCATCTCGGCTTTCCGGATTTTCCGGCGAAGCTCGCGCTCATCGCGCTGGCCGAGCATTCCTGTGTAGTCGTTCCACGAATCGGGAAGGGTGATGACCGGGCAGACGTCCTCTTTTTCCACGCGGGCGCCATCGTAGCCGGAGAAAAATTCGGCTGTGGGCGAGGTGGCGGGAACGCTGTGGAGGCGCATCTCTTTCCAGGGAGGCGCATCGGAGCTGTGCAGGTATTCCGTCAGCGCACGCCAGGCGTCCGGGTAGGAACCGGGTGCCGCTACAATGTCCAGGTAGTCGGAGAGGTCTTCGCCTCCGATGAATCGGAGGACGCCGTCCTTACGGAGAGTGAGGGGAGCGATGGCAAGGAGATCCCCGTTTTCATTCCGGACAGCGCACAGATGAACGGTCCCCGAGCCGAGGCACCGCCACCAGGCGGCGTGCCAGGTGGGGTCATAAAAGGGCCGAGCGTGGGGGTTTCCGGCCATTAGGCCGCGCCACTCGGGCGCGAGCCGGAGGATGTCCCCGGGGTCGTCGTGGACGCAAATTCGGAGCGATTCCTCTCCCGAAGCCGCGGATTTCACGGCATAGCAAGGCGAAGGGGTGGAGCACGAAGGGGTCATGTTCTCTCCTTGGGGACCAATCTCTGTCCGAAAAAAACCAAGAGGATATTAAGAGGGAGCATCAAAGGCGTCAACGCTGCCGGGTCATTTCTCTCAAAGACGACGTCAACGCTGCCGGGTCATTTCTCTCAAAGACGAACGAATTTCGCCGGTGGGTGACCGTCCAGGGGCGGCAGAAGCTCCCGCTTTCCGAATCCGAGTACGCGTTTATATAGAAGGGTTTGGGAGAGAATGAAACCGGTCCTGGGGACAACCTGGTTCGAGGGAGGCGGACCTCGACGAAGATGGTGGCGATCCCGAGACCATGTTCCATGGCATGCCGGAATACGGGAGAGTAAAAGGTTTTTCTCAGTTTGCAGCGGGGGAAATTCAGAATGGCTATATCAGTTAGCAAAGTCTCTACGTATTTACTTTGGCGGCGTTGGAGGATCAGCGCTTCAATAATCTTTGAGGGTTTGCACCTTCAATCCGCTTAATTTCTCCTCGAACCTCTAAATCGAGTTTGACAGTGGTTGTATACCAGGCGACTGAGCCTAGATTTTTTCGATCTTCATTGGAAAGAGTATTCTCCACATGCTTGGATAGTTCCTTAAACATCAAACCCTCCCCTTTTTTAGGGGTTACTTTCAGAATGGCTTTCCGAACAGCATCATATTTCCATCTGTCTATCCTGGTCGATTTTTCCCCGGATGTTGGTGTTTTACAGACGATTTTTTCATCTGACATGACCATACTCACTTATCATTTCTCTTAAAGACGAACGAAAAAGACGAACGAATTTCGCCGGTGGGTGACCGTCCAGGGGCGGCAGAAGCTCCCGCTTTCCGAATCCGAGTATGCGTTTATATAGAAGGGTCTGGAAGAGGATGAACCCGGCTTTGGTGACCCCCCGAATCGAGGGAATGTTCCGGGCCTCGACGAAGATGGTGGTGCGCTGGAGGCCAAGGTCGCGGCCATATTCCAGGGCGCGCCGGAGGACGGCCGGGTAGAGATTGTTTCCCCGCCAGGGCTCCAGGGTGAACGCGTCGTAGAGGTATATCTCCTTCGGCGCGGTTTCGACGGCCATGTCGATCTCCTCGACACCGACCTTTCCCCGCGAGCCCCAGATGTAGCTGACGACCTTCCCTTCATGGATGGCGATGAAGCATATCTCGCCCCGGTCGAAACGCGCGGCGCAGAGCCAGTCGTTCTGGACCTCTTCGATCAGATGACGATCGGAAGAGTTCCGCTCGAGGATGCGGTGCTCGGCTTCGATGCGCCCTTCACTGGGTGGGATCTCGCCCGGATAGACGAAATCATAGAGGCCCAGCTGGATACTGTTAAAAATGAACGCGGGCAAGGGACTCAAAGGGCCATTTCCTTCTTGTCGATTTTCTCAAGGGCGCAAAGATGGGGTTCGAGCAGACGGGCGAAACCGTCCCATTGGGGCAGGAGGTTCAGATGGCGGCGGACGTGAGCGGCGGTGGGCGGAATGTGTTTGATATAGCGGGAAGTGCCGCGCTCGACCCGCTGGAAGGCGAACGTGCCGATGGCCTTGAGGTTCCGTTGCAGCCCCGTAAGAGCCAGGGCTTCGTCGAAGGATTTTCGATCGGGGAAAAGAGAAGCGCCGTCCGCATTCCCCTGCAACTGGTTCCAGAATTCGGAGATGAGAACCTCCCGAAACTCTTCCGGCAAGGTGACGTAGCTGTCGAACACGAGAGAGGCGAGATCGTAGGTGGCGGGACCGAGCCTCGCGTCCTGAAAGTCGAGGATAACGAGGCGGCCGGGGTTATCGCCTGGAAAATTCCTTCCCGCCATGAGGTTCCTGCTGTGATAGTCGCGGTGGGTGAGCACATAGGGGAGGCGGCAGAGCGCACCGGCCAGCGAGGCGAAAGGCTCGTTGAACTCACCCTCCGGGGCCGGCGTGTTGAAAAGCCCTTCGAAAGCATAACGCCGCGTCATGTGAAGCTCTCGCTCGAACAGCGTCTCGTCGAACCCGTAGCTCAGTGCGAGGCGGCTCGTGTTGCCCGGGGCTTTTGTCCCCTCCCGCAGGACCGCAAGTAGCCGGATCGCCTCTCGATAAAAAGGCCGGGCCGCTTCCAGGCCTTCCCTCTCCCAAACATCTTCGAGGGAGTCTCCGCCGGCGTCCTCGAGAAGGAGGACGCCGGTATCAGGGTCGGCTCCGAATATCTCCGGGACCGGCAGCCCGATTTCCCGGAAGTGCGCCTGAACGTTCAGGAAGGGCAGCTTTTTTTCGTCAAAACCCGAAGCGTGAATCATCCCCACCGACGTGGGCGGAGTTGCCTCCGGGTGATGGAGTCGTACATATCTCCTGTCAGAAGCGTCTCCCGTGACGCTGATGATTTCGCCCACCGAGGCGCCGAACTTGCTCCCGGCGAGCCGCTTCAGGCTGTCCGCGGCATCCGCGCGGCGCGGGCTCTCCGGCTGTGGAGGTGTCATCGGACGCTCTCCTGCGTATGGCCATTCACCGGAAAATTATCGAGGGTATGCGGAGGGGTGGAACGGCCCAGTTCCAACAATGTCTCAGCATAAGAGCTTTCCCCGGCGCGCCGCAACTCGTACGTGAGCGGCCCGGTGTACCCGGCGTCCCCCAGCGCCTTCCAGAGCAGGGACCAGGCGATGTTTCCCTTCCCGGGAACCAGATGGGCGTCTTTTTCCCCATCGTTGTCATGGATATGCGTCGCGGCGGCCAGGGGGGCGAGGTGCCGGAAGGCGGCCTCGATGTTTTCCCCGTCGGTGATGTTGGCGTGGCCGGCGTCGAGGCAGATTTTCACTCGGGGGTGATCGAACTCCGCGACGAATTCGGCCAGCGGAACGGGTCTTCCCATTGACGCCGGGATGTTTTCAACGGCGAGAGTCAAATTGAGCTCCTCCGCGAGGGGAAGCAGAGTTTCCAGGCTCTCCCGCAATCCGTCGAATGTATCCGACTCGCCCGCGGGGGAGGGGCCTCCCGGATGAAGAACGGCGATTTGGGTGCCCAGATCCGCCATGGTTTGCATGGCGGTCTCCGTCAGGGCTAGGGTCTTCCGGCGGAGGTCTTCGTCCGGCGCGGAAAGGGAGAGCCAGTTCCCGGCGCGGGCTTCGTCGAAATGGGCGTAGAATGGGGCGTGAAAACTCGCGGCCAGGACCGGCAGATCCTTGAGCCATCCCTTCAGCCTGGCGATCGTCCCATCGTTTTCGTAATCCAGATGGGGGCGCATGGCCCATAGCTCGACCTGCCGGTATCCGCAATCTGCGACGGCCTTGAGGTGGTCGAAAGCCAGAGGCTCATAGGCGAAGAGGTGGGCCGAAACGCTGGAGTAGACGGTCAAATCGAATCCCTTAGCCGGGGAGGAGTAAGCACGGCCAGCAGTTCATTATACGGGCGCACCCGGAAGGGGGCCAATTCTTTTTGAGAATCGGAAAGGGTGGACGAAAACCGCGGGATTTCCCCCCGCTCTTTACTCGGGAGGCTGGTTGTTTCATCTTGGTCGCGCAGGTCCGATAGAGGGACCGGTCTGGATTCAACTTCGGAGAGTTTGGATATGAAGAAAAGGAGATATATCTTTTTGCCCGGTATTTTCCTCGTTCTTTTTGCCGGGACCGCGTCCGCCGAGGTGACGATTGACAAAATCACGGACAAGGGGAAGCGGGCGATAGTTCGGTTTACCTACAAGAACGACAGCGACAACACCCATTCCATCGTCAAGATTGAGTGCAGCGTCCGGGGAACGGATAGCAAACGGAACAAGGGAATTGCCTACCTGAACGATCATTTCTCGGGCGGGATAAAGCCCGGATATTCCAGTTCCGGTACCGTCGAGGTGAACCTTCGTGCCGCGAAGGCGACCGATATTACGTGCCAGGATATTCCCCGGCCGGTTGTCATGAAGTAGCCGGTTGAAATGCCGACGCAGGTCCTCCGCGCGCTATCTCTCTGAAAGAAAATACCTTTAATTGACCGGTTTTTTGTTCTTCTCCCCGGTTGACAGGGTGGGGGGCCATACATAGTATTGGTCCGACCATCAGACCAAAACCCTCCCGTAAGTTTATGTGATACCAAAGGGAATTCGCCGGGGCATCGCCTTTGGCGCGAGAGGTGAAATTTTGCTCCGCCCAGTCAAACGAACGCGAATATACGAAAATGTCGTTGCTCAGATACAGCGCCTTATCCGGACAAAAAAACTCTGTCCGGGCGATCGGCTTCCCTCGGAGCGCGAGCTTGCCACCACCCTCGGCATCGGGCGCCCTTCGGTTCGAGAGGCGCTTCGTACGCTCGACAGCATGGGCCTCGTCGAGGTCCGGAGTGGCCAGGGCGCTTTTCTCCGCAACATCAGCCTGAATCCCTACCTCGCGTCGATTCGCGAGAGCCTCTCCTTTTTACTGGACGTGCGGGAAGAAACCCTCCTCGAGCTGTGGGAGGTGCGTCAGGGCCTAGAAGAGCAGATTGCTCCCCTCGCCGCGCGCCGCCGAAAACAAGAGGACATCGAAAAACTGCGCCAGCTGACCGATGAGATGCGGAGCCGCATGGCCTCTTCCGAGGTCTTTGTCCGCGCCGGTATCGCTTTTCACCGGACGCTCGTGGAGGCGGCGGGAAATGCCGTCCTCCTGACGGTGTGGGAGGCTATCGCGGGTCTCATCGAAAAAAGTCAGCGGCGCATCATCGGAATGCCCGGCCAGCCCCATGAGGCGCTCTCGAAACATGAAGCACTTCTCGGGGCTGTTGAGGCGGGCGACGCGCCGCGTGCGCAGGATGCGATGCGCGAGCACATGGAAACAGAGGGGGAACACCTGCGGGCCGCGCTTTTCAACTGGCAGCGGGAAAATGGGAGACGGTACGGGACGAAGTAATAATCAATAAAGGAGACCGTAAAAAATTCAGTCAGGTCGGGCTTGAGTCGTTCATCGATTCGATGCCCGGCAAGGAAATTGGAATTATCGAGAGTCAATTCTTTCACTCAGGAGGAGTTCACCATGGTGGACCTCAGTAAACAGGGAATGCCGCTGGACTTTTTGCAGCGGGAACATTATCAGTCGCCCCGCCGGGTCTATAGCCAGACGGGCAGCGACTGGCAGCGCCGGGTCGATTTCAACCAGATGCGGAAAGATCGTCTCCAGCGCGCCAAGGACATGATGGAAAAACATGACATGGACGCCGTCATCATGTTCAAGGGCGAGAACATCCGCTACACATGTTCCGTCTTCCAGGGAAACTGGAAGAACAACATCTTCATCCGCTACGCCGTGCTCTGCCGGGGCGCAAAAACGCCGGTTCTCTTCGAAACGGCGGGTTCCGACTACGAATGCGCCCGCATCGACGCCCCCTGGCTCGAAGGCAACATTCGCCCCGCCATTACGTGGAAGTGGTCCGAGACGGCCGAGCAGATGATGGTCAACCGCATGGTGGATTCGGTCATCGATGTTCTCAAGGAGAACAATGTTGATCTGAACGGCCGGATTGGCATCGATATCATGGACTTCCAGGCCTACAGCGCCTTTACTGAAAAGGGCGTGAACCTGGTCAACGCCTGGCCGGCGATGAGCGAAGCGCGCGTTATCAAGACGCCCGAAGAGATTGAGTGCCTCAAGATCAGCTCCACCCTCGGCGACACCTGTATGTGGAAAATCCGCAACGAATGGCTCAAGCCCGGCATCCGCGAGTGCGATCTCACGGCGTGGGTGAACAATCTGCTTTATGAAGAGGGCTTCGACTTCGTCTATGACATCATCGTGGCCTCGGGCGGAAACACCAGCCCTTACCGCCGCTGGCACACCGACAAGATGATCCGCGACGGCGACCTCGTTATTGTCGACATCAACGCCATCGGGCCGGGCGGCTACTTCGTCGACTACGTGCGCTGCTTCAAGGTCGGTGGCGACTGGACGAAGAAGGAAAAAGAGCTGTACCGGGAGGTGTACGATTCGATGTACGCCGGCCTCGTCAACCTCGTTCCCGGCAAGACGACCAAGGACGTGGCTTCCCAGTTCCCCGAGTACGCCGACGACAAGTACGGCACCGTGACGCTTCAGCAGTTCGCCCATTCCATCGGCCTCGACCTGTACGAGGGCATGTGGATCAGCCGGGCCTACAGTCTCGAATACCCGGTCGAGATCAAGGAGAACATGTACTTCGCCATCGAGACGTTCGCCGGTCATCCGGGTCTGCCCCAGACGGTGCGCCTCGAAGAGAATGTTCTCGTTGGCCCGGACGGGCCGATCATCTTCACGGGTGCGGCGCACTACGACGAATGCATCAAGGACTCGCCGTATTTCGATTTCTCAAGCAAGTCGCGCGGGGAGCCGCGCTACGAGTAGCTTCATAACCTCCCCGGCGGGGCGGTGTTGCCGCCTTCCGCCTCGCCGGGGTCTTATACCTTTTCATGAGAGGAGAAACGGGCCATGAGCGGACCTTGGGAAACCGATATGTGGTTCACCAGCCCTTGGAATTTCGACAAGGAAGTACGAGAACAGGTCAATTTCGACCCCAACCCGAAGCTGCACGACGTCACCCTGCGCGACGGCGAACAGCAGACCGGCGTCCTTTTCAACAAGGACGAGAAAGTCCGCATCGCCGAGGCGCTGGCCGAAGTGGGCATCCACCGCATCGAAGCCGGCATGCCGGTCGTCTCGAAGCAGGACGAAGCGGCCATCAAGGAGATCGTCAAGCGCCTTGAGGGGTCGAATACAGAAGTCTTCAGCTTTGCGCGTTGCATGGCCGATGATGTGAAGCGCTCCGTCGACACCGGCGTCAAGGGCATCGTGATGGAAGTGCCGAGCTCGACGCACATCATCGAGCGCGCCTACAAGTGGGACTTGAACAAAGCCATCGACACCTCGGTGAAAGCGACGCAGTACGCGAAGGAAAACGGCCTCTACGTCTGTTTCTTCCCGATCGACTTCTCGCGTGCGCCGCTCGACTGGGTGCTCGACATGCTCAAGAAGGTCGCCACCGAGGGTCACATGGACTCTCTCGCCATCGTGGACACCTTCGGCGGCCTCGCGCCGCACACGGTGCCGCATCTGATCAAGAAGATGCGCGAGGTTTTCCCCGACACGCCGTTTGAGCCGCACTTCCACGATGACTTCGGCATGGGCGTCGCCAACACGCTGATGGCGATGGCGGCGGGCTGTCAGGTGGCGCAGACCTCCGTTACCGGCCTTGGCGAGCGCGCGGGCAACTGCGCTTACGAGGAACTCGCTCTCGCCATGAAGACCATGTACGACGTGGACATGGGCCTCAAGACCGAGAAATTCGTCGAGACCTCCCGCCTCGTGACGGGTCTGGCGAATGTGGCCGTCCCGCCCAACCGCTGCATCGTGGGCGAGAAGCTCTACGACATCGAGAGCGGTATCATCGTGAGCTGGCTCAAGAACGCGGGAAAAGATTTTCCGACCGAGCTCGTCCCCTTCCGGGCGGGCCTCGTCGGCCAGACCGAGCCCAAGCCCGTCATCGGCAAGGGCAGCGGCATCGACTCCATCGTGTGGTTCCTCGAGGAACTGGGGATCAAGGCCACGCAGGAGGAGATGATGGCCCTGCTGAACGACGTGAAGGAAAAAGCGCTGGCCGAAAAACGACTCCTGACGATGGACGAATTCAAGGAGCTTGCCGGGGCGAACTAGCGGTGAATCAAACACCGCCTTTCGCGGCGGAGAGTACTCTGGGGACGGCCTTCGGGCCGTCCCTTTTTTTTGGATGGAAATGTAAAATTCAGGGATAAAAATTTCATAAATAGACGTAAATATCTGATTTATATTGCAAAATACAATTAATAAATTGTGTCTGCCGGTATCGCGTCGATATACTGGAAGTGGACCGGATGAGGTTAGTCCGTCACCACGAGGATTTTTGGACCAGTGGAATATCCCCAACGAACAAACCCGATGAAATCATCTGGATGGATCGGTACGACGCCCGTAGAGGGGTATTTCAGCTTATAGTCGTAGCGGGCCAAGCGGGAAGAGTATCCCGGCCCGTTTGAGTCGAGAAAGGATCAAAAAAATGATCAAAGAAAAGGAAGCATGTTGCCTGACAGGTCCCGGCATTCTGCTCTTTGCAGGGCCAAACGGCGATGTTACGTAAAATGGAGTCTTCCCCCGGCGATGGCGGTGATTTTTCTGCTTGCCGGCGCCTGGATCGGCGGGATTCCGGCCGCGGCGATCCCGTTTCCGGGATACGCATCCTCATTGCGGAGGACAACTACATCAACCATCTGGTGGCGCGGGAGATCCTCGAAGACATGGGGTGCGGGGTTGACATCGCCGCGGACGGGAAAGAAGCGCTCGAGATGCTCGAGCTTCTCCCCTACGACGCGATCTTCATGGACTGCCAGATGCCGGAGATGGACGGGTTCGAGGCGACGGCAAGAATCCGCAAACGCGAGGAGGAGGGCGGTGCCCACATCCCGATCATCGCGATGACGGCGAACGCCATGCAGGGGGATCGGGAGCGCTGCCTGGCGGCGGGGATGGCTCCGCTGGGTTCAGGGGGTGGTGGAGCCCGCTCCGTCCGCCCCGTCCGAGGCGCCTCCTTCCAGCGAAAGCCGTCTCGACCCCGAACCCTTGAGGATCTTGCTTGATCTGGAAAGGAAATCGGGTTCGAACCTCATGGAGAGAGTGTTGGAGAAATTTTTCGCCGAAACCCCGCATCGATTGTCTTCGATGCAAGAGGCGGTCACGGAGGAGGATGCGGCGAGGCTTGAGCACTTTGCGCACGCCCTCAGGGGCACTTGCAGAACTTTGGGCGCTAGCGGCATGGCCGGTTTTTGCGAAAATCTCGAGAAGCGCGCGTCGGAACAAAAGCTGGAAAATGCCGCGGCGCTGCTCGAGAGTTTGGAGAAAGAGTATGAACTCGTGAAAGCGGAGTTTGAAGCCGGAGCTTGGAAGAGTTGAACCGTGTCTGTTGCATGATGGAAGAATGTAAGGCGTTTTCCGAAGGGGGTTAGCGGAAAATCGAAACTCTGACCTATGCGTAAGAAAGCATTTCCGGAGCGGTCTTCTTCTGCCCCCATTTGTTTTAAAAGATGTAAAATTGATGTTTTCGAATTGCTGAAAATGTCGTGTTGGACGACATTTTTTTCGGGAGATGCAAATAATAAATTGTGGTGAATATTATAATTGTTTTAACTTGTTGATGGGCCAGTTTGATCTGGATGATTCGCTTCATGTGTCCCGGAAAATTGCAGGTTCATCCGGGAGTGAACTTAGGAAGCGGAAAGTATATTTCTGGCGGACATGGAGAGCGTTGGGAAAAGGTGTGAGGGGCCGAGAATTCTTGCCGGTATTGGAGAACGACTGACTCTACGTTATCTGAAATGAGGCAAATACAGTGGGAATCATCAATCTCGACGATTTGCAACCGGATATGGTCCTGAAGAGCGATGTGAGCGCCCGGAACGGCCGAATTCTTCTTCGGGCGGGAGGCGCCATTACCGAAAAACACCTCAAAATCTTCCATGCCTGGGGTGTCACCGAAGCTGACATCGAAGGCGTCACAAAAGAGGACGTGTCGGCCTTATCGAATGAACAGGTCGATCCGAAAGTCCATCAAAAAGCGGAAGAATACGTGCGGGAGCGTTTTTGCTTCGCCAAGCCGAATCATGCGTTTTCGGATGAGCTGATCCGGGTCTGTATATCCCGAAAAGTTCAAGATCAGAAGGTTTCGTGATGGCTCTCGGGTTGCTTGATCTGATCAAAAACAACGATGGGGTTCCTTCCTTGCCCGTCATTTTTACACAGATCAATGAGGCTGTGGAAGATCCGCGGAGTTCGATGCGCGATATTGCCCAGATAATCAGCACAGATCAGAGTCTCTCCGCACGGCTCCTTCGTTTGGTGAATAGCGCGTTTTTCGGATTTCCATCCAAAATAGACACCATCTCCCATGCCGTCACCATTATCGGGACCAAGCAGCTTCGCGATCTGGCGCTCGCGACGACCGTCATTCATTTGTTCAAGGGAGTGCCCGAAGACTTGGTTAACATGAAATCTTTTTGGCAGCACTCGATTGGATGCGGAATCGCCGCCCGGCTATTGGCTTCCTTTCATTGTGAATCAAATATCGAACATTTTTTCGTGGCCGGACTTCTTCATGACATCGGACGCCTGATTCTATACGAAAAAAATGCCGCGCAACTTCAGGAGATCCTCTCGCAGTCGAATGAAAAAACCGAACTCCTGCACCGGGTCGAGCGCGAAGTGATGGGTTTTGATCACACCGATGTGGGCGGGCTTCTTCTGCGGGAATGGAAGCTTCCTGTAAATCTGGAAGAGCCGGTGAAGTATCATCATCGTCCCACCCTTGCGCCCCGCCACGCGACCGATTGCGGCATCGTGCATGTGGCGGACTTGATTGCCAACGCGATGGAATTGGGTACGAGCGGTGAGAATTTGGTCCCTCCCCTGGA
>CAMYJL010000153.1 GCA_947258645.1 uncultured Nitrospinota bacterium | reverse complement strand
CGGGACTTTTCGCCCGAAATGATTCGAACGTGAGAATGGGAGGTTTTCCTGAAGATTTTCCTTCACTCCGCTTGAGGACCTATCGCAGAGATTTTATTCTTTCCTGGTCAATCACATTTCCCCTTCCTCCGCATTGTATTGGTCAAGTCACCATTTGAAATGCCCCTTTGATCTAAAAACACGCCCGATATTTTCAGAGAGGAAAAGAGCATGAACCTGCTCAAGCCCGCGTTTCTTATTGCTGCAACCTTTTTCATCTCCGCATGTGCAGCGCCCATCTCCCAAACGGCGAAAAATTCACTGGCCAAAAATGTGGACTGCAGCACTGCACAGCAAGATATTGAGACACTGGAAAAAGAAAAGGCGTCCGTTGGAAAACAAGCCCTGGACGGGGTCCGCACGGTTCTCCCGGTTTCTGCCGTCGTGGATATTCTGAAAGGGCAGTGGACTGATCGAGCATTTGTGGCAACGGGTGAGTACAATGAGGCTATCAAAGAGAAAATCCATGCAATCAAAAGCGCTTGCGGTGAAAAAGTGGCCTTCTCTAATCCTCGAGGCTTTGGGAATCAGGCAGGATACCGAGAAAAGGTTGGAGAGAGATTAGGCAGTGATACTAATGATGCGAAAATCATTCAGCGCGCTTCATATGTTCTGAAGGCGACGACAAGTATCCCGGAAACAGCCATTCCCCCGGCCCTTTTGCGAAACGCCTACGGCATCGCCATCTTCCCCCGTCTGCAAAAGGTTGGTTTCATCGTGGGAGGCCGTCATGGCACAGGGATCGTGATGGTGCGCGGGCAAAATGGGGAGTGGGGAAATCCCCATAAGGCGTCATTTTCCGGCGTGGGAATGGGATTTCAGTTCGGGTATCAAAAAACAGATGTGATATTGGTCTTTAAAACCCGGAGAAGCGTAAAGGACCTCCTCAGCGGCAAATACACGATAGGCGCTGATGCCAGCGTTGCGATTGGCCCCGCAGGTCGAAAAATGGAGGCGGCTACCGACATTAAACTGGCCTCCGAAATATATTCTTACTCTCGAAGTCGGGGCCTCTTTGCTGGAGTGTCTCTTGAGGGAGCGGGGGTCAAGGTAGAAGAAGAGTTGCATGCTCCCAGAAAATCCGCCGCCCTCAAGCAGCTTCTGGAAAAGTATGGGCGATTTTCATCGATTCGCTTGGGACGATAAAACGTTTCTTATTGAAGCAGATTCTGGGCAGGCGATCACGCCCGAAAAAGCCTGTGGGTTCCGATTTTCAAAATGTTCGGCAATGGGGAGTCAATCAAAGTTCCATTTCCCTGTGTGTGGCAAATGACCAATTCGCCGCACAAGAATAAAACCAAGGGGAAATTGTGTGCGGCGGTTGTTTCCATGAGCTAACAATCAAATACTTTTTCACCCGATCGAGGAGGAGATTCTGAATCATACCCGATGATCTGCTGAAAAATTGACACTGGGGCCTATTTTTTTAAACGTGTATTTTTTATCAATATTATTTCGGCGGAGGCGCTCCCTACGGACGGGTGAGGAACCCCAGATAGGGAGGTGTTTTATAACGCCGGTAAAATAAGCCGAACGAGGCGTGCACTTTTTTAAATTGTTTGAAAATTTCATTTGCCGTCTCTTTTTTAATGCGCGTGCTCTGAAGCTGGCGGTCTATATTGGCCAAGGTGTCTCTTGAATTTCGGAGGATGAGTTGTTCCTCCTGACTAAGGGAGATGCTGCGCCGGTGGATGTCATTTTCCACCTTGGTCAAATGGGCACTTACTTCGCGGTGTTCGCGGAGAAAATCGGAGCGGTTGCGCGCCGGAAGGATTTTTCCCATGAAGCCTTCCCCAACCTCATAAAGCCGGTCAATGTGTTCCTGGGGCGTGAGTGGAGGGGTCCGCGCTTCGTCCTTCTTGGTAGTCCCCTGGCAACCTACTAATGACAGAATCAAACTAGCAAGAAGGCCGAAAATGGTTCCTTTCAGATGAGAATTCAATTCGTTTTCTCCATGTGGATGGCGAATTCCTAATTGTACAGGGAGAAAAGCCGGCCAAGGTTCGATATCCCTGTTCCGTTTTGGGTGAAATTATTTAAATCCATTGAATGAGGGGGGATTCTACCGAATATTGAGCGGATTTAGGGGGAAAATTTGAAAAAATTTCCCAAGTACAATTCTCAGTGTTGGGGATTGGACTTCGAATGAATTATTGGACAAGACGGACTCGGACATACCACCGCACAATCAAATGGATCGCCCCGCAGCAGCTCCTTCCTGTACTGCCTCGAATATGCCTCGTGGCCTTCGGCAATCTCCCACCACCTGGACGCGTAAGTCCGGCATCTCATCAATCAGTGGCGAGAGAAGTTCGGTTTGCGGGTTCATGATCCGCGCTGGCACAACGAAACGGATACGATTCACCTCCGAGGATTTTCCGTTCCTTTCACGAAGGGTTGCTTTGTCTCCTTCGAGCCTATCGAGCGAGGTATTGATGAGGGGCTTCACGTTTTGCCTGGAAGTCAGCTTCTGAAGCATGGGAAAGCGCGCACGGAGCCCCAAGTCGCCGATCAATGTCTCGCCGGGTTCCACCACGAACACTTCTCCGCCCAGTTCGGCGAGGCGTCCGGCCACGGCGCAGCCCCGCATCCCTCCGCCGAAGACCAACGCCCGTCCCCTTCCGTCCCACCCGTTGGCCATCGCATCCATTGGATCGAGCAGGGGAGCCGACCCGCCGCCCGGGATGGATAAAGAGCCGGCCAGGGCGCCGGTGGCCAGGATGACTTCGTCGGGCGCGATCCGGCGGATTTCGTTCGCATCCGCCCGGGTCCAGAGGCGGATCTCCACCCCGAGTTTCCGGACCTCCCCGGCGAGGGAATGGACGAGGAGGATCAGGTCGGCACGCCCCGGCGCCATGGCCGCGTAGCGTACCTGCCCGCCCAACTCGCCCGACATCTCGAGCAGGGTGACGCGGTGCCCGCGCAACGCGGCCACTCGGGCCGCTTCGAGCCCCGCGGGCCCCCCGCCCACGACGAGGACGCACATGGCGGTTTTGGCCCGCCGAATCCGGGTTTCGCCCTCCTGGCCGGCATGGCTGTTAACCATGCACAAAACGGGCTCGCCCGCGCCCAGCAGGTCGTTGCACTTCAAGCAGCCCACGCAGGGGCGGATCTCCTCCGCGCGCCCCGCCAGCGCCTTTTGGGGGAGATATGGGTCCGCATGCAGCGCGCGGCCCATGGTGACGAAATCCGCCTTTCCGCTCCGTAGAATCTGCTCCGCGGTATCGGCGTCCATGATCCGGCCGACGACCGAAACGGTGATCCCGACGCGGTTTCTGATTTCCCCGGCCATATCCGCGTAGGGGGCGATGGGCGCTTCCATGGAAGGCGTGATGAGGGTGGATGATTCGTATGTTCCGGCGGAGACATCGATGTGGTGGACCCCCGCTTCCTCCAGGGCCTGGCAGAGGGCGAGGACGTCCTCAAACCGAAGGCCCCCCTCCACGCCCTCCTCGGCGCTCAGGCGGTACAAAAGCGGAAAATCATCGCCCACCGCGTTCCGGACAGCGGCCGCCACCTCGAGCGGGAATCGCATCCGGTTTTCGAGGTGGCCCCCATATCCGTCTTTCCGTTGGTTGGAGCGCGGGGAAAAGAACTGGTGGATCAAATAGCCATGCGCCCCGTGAATCATGATCGTGTCGAAGCCCGCCGTCTTGGCCCGAGCCGCCGCCGCGGCGAAGGAGCGAACGATCTCCTCGCTCTCTCCCGCGCTCAACTCCAGCGGGATTTCACCCTGTCGGAACCCGATAAAGGGAACCTGTGAAGGGGCGAGGGGCAGCAACCCCGTCGCTGTGTAATGGGCCTGTCTTCCCGCATGGCTGATCTCGGCCGCCGCGCAGGCGCCTTCGGCGTGGACAGTGTCGCAGAGGCGCCTCAGGCCTGGGATCATCGCATCGTCATGGATGCCCAGCTGAAAGAGGTTCCCCTTGCCCCTGACGTCGATGTAGAGGGTCTCGGGACAGATAAGGGCTGCGCCGCCGCGGGCGCGCTCCCGAATGTTGTTCAAGTAGCCCTGTGTGACGGACCCGTCCGGGAGGGCGAGGTTTTTCTCCATGGGCGAGGAGATGATCCGGTTTCGGAGACGAAGCGGGCCGATATGGCCTTCAGAGAATAGACGCGGAAATGGGTTGGTCGTTCCGCTCATGTTGTCGCGAATTCCCGATCATTGGAACGTGAGACGCTCAATGCCGCTTTCGGATCATGGTAGCAAACCCCGCCGGATCATGGCAGCGGCTGCGCCGGGGGCGCCGATTCGCGGGCGCGGCCGGTCCGCTTTCCCCATTCGTGCTAGACTTTCGGCCATCAATCGGTCCAACAGGTAATGCCGGTGAAATGCCGAGGAGGCGTCATGTCCAGACCTCACTATGACACCCCGCCCATCGCGGGGGACACGCGCAACCCCTTATCCGTCCAGGACAAGATGCTGACCGCTCCCTGGCCCGAGCGGAAGAAGAACACCCGCGTGGTGGGCCACTCCGATCTGGACGGCTGGGGAGACACCTTCCAGATCCAGGTGCGGGACGGCATCGCCTACGTCGCCGCATCGGGGGCCTGCGGCCACAACGGAATGACCGTCCTCGACGTCTCCAACCCCGCCCGGCCCAGGGTCGTGCACCGCATCGAGGACAAGCTGAGCGTCCGAACCCACAAGCTGCTCCTCGTCGAGGACGTTCTCTACACCAACAGCGAAATTGTGCCCGGCGTGGACGACCCCGAGGCGATCGGCGGCCTGCGCATCTTTGACCTCCGGGATCCCAAGAAGCCCCGCTTCGTGAACTACCTCGAAGCCGAGGGGCGCGGCATCCACCGGCCCATCTATGACAAGGAGCGCAAGCTCCTCTACTGCTCGGCCTTCAAGGAGGGCTGCCGCGGAAAAGTGATGAACATCTACGACGTGCGCGATCCCTTCAAGCCGGGGCTCCTCGGCCAGGGCTGGATCGAGGGCCAGAACGAGGCGGCCGGAGAGACGCCCTCGTGGGACTTCGACCTCGTTGGCTGGGGGTGTTGGCTCCATGAGGCGAATCCCTGGGGAAACTACGCCACCTGCGGATTCTGGAACGGGGGCATCGCCCTGTTCGATACGACCGACCCGCGGCACCCGAAGTTCCTCTGGCGCCATAACCCTCACGAGACCCACGGTTGGCCCGGGGGCTACCATTCCTTCCTCGTGCCGCCGGGCGGGGAGTTCGCCGTGGTCACGACCGAATGTGTCACCCCGAATTGCGCACATCCGCCCGCTTTCGTCACCTTCTACGACATGCGGAACCCGCTGCACCCGCTGCCCGTCAGTACTTATCACCCAGCCGAGATCGACCCCATCTCCATGCGTCCCCGGGACATGAGCTGGTGCGAGACGGGCGCCCGCTACGGCGCGCACAATGTCTGGCTCGATATGCACCGGGACGATCTCGTCTATATCGTCTGGTACAATGGGGGTCTTCGCATCATCGACTGGTCGAACCCATTCCGGCCGGAGGAGGCGGGATTCTTCGTTCCCGGTGGTAGCGAAGAGCGCTTCTGTCCTCAGAGCAACGACGTCTTCGTCGACCGCGCTACCGGCCTTGTCTACGTCGGTGACCGGTGGGGCCTCGGCCTCCACATCGTCGAGTACACGGGGTAGGGCCCCGGCCCCCTTTTTTGTTCGCTTCGGCGAGGAGCATCGATGCAATACCGCACCCTCGGACGCACAGGCCTGCGCTTGAGCGAGATCAGCCTGGGAACCTCGCAGACGTTTCGGGTTGCGGCCCGGGACGATGAGAGCCAGTGTATCCGAATTGTCCACGAGGCCCTGGACAGGGGGATCAACTTCTTCGATAGCTCCCCGAGCTATTGGGAGTCCGAGCGCGTGCTGGGCCGGGCGCTTGAAGGACGCCGCGGTGAGGCGCTGATCGCCACCAAGGTCCGGGCGGAAGACGAGGCCGCGGCCCGGGCGAGCATCGAGCGCTCTTTCGGACATCTGCGCACGGACATGATCGACCTTCTCCAGATTCACTCCATGCTCGCATGGCGGGAGGTGACGCCGGTGATCCAGGAATATCAGCGCCAGGGCCGGGTGCGCTTTATCGGCCTGACGGAGGACAAGCCGGAAAATTTCGGGGAAGTGCTGACAGCCATGCGGACGGAGGACTACGATTCTATTCAGGTTCTGTACTCTCTCGCCGACCAGAGATGTTGCGAGAAGCTCCTGCCCCTCGCGCAGGAAATGAACATCGGGGTTCTGGCCGTTCGGACCATCCTCAATCTGCTGGCGGACAAAGTCGCGAGAGCCTCGCCCGCGCATCGCGCAGCGGAGCCGACGCCCCAGGGAGAAAGGGCCAGGGAGAGGCTGCGGGAAGCGCAGGCACGGGGGGAGTTCGCCGCGCTCGAGAGGTACGGGATTCAATCGCCGGGGCAGGCCCTTTTGAAGTACGCGCTGAACCACCCGGCGGTGTCGTCCGTCATCGTGGCCACCGGAAAGGTCGAGAGAATCGCCGAAAATGTGGCGGCTTCTGACGGACGCGCCCTTGCCTCCGATGCCTGTGCCTGGCTGGAGGAATTGATTGCCTAGCATGGCTCTGCTCCCGTGCTCCGCAATAAATCGGCTTCCTCTTTTCTTTGTCTGCTACCATCTTGTTTTCCGCTACGAAAAATTTGCAAATAGGCGAATGCTTGCCTTCGTTTACTGAGGATGGATGTTCAAGCCAAGGCAACTCAGGTACTTGTCTTGCTGCCAGAATTGGTAATTCGCCATGCACATCCGCATTCGATATAGTGGTCATCATTATTAAAAGAACTACCGAAAAATATCCTGCTTCGGAGGGAAGTTCCATGAAAATATTGGTGGCCAACCCCAACACTTCCGAGATTGTGACCGGGGTGATCATGCGTTCGGCGCGACGATGTGCGCTCCCATCGACCGAGTTCGTTGAGCTGACCTCTCCGGGAGGAACGCGGAACATCGACAGCGCCTACGGAGACTACATGAGCGCTCCCCACATGATCGAGGCGGTCCGCGAAAAGGCCAATACAGAGCGGCCAGATGCTGTTGTTCTGGCGGGCTTTGGAAATGTGGGCGTATTTGCTCTTAAGGAGATTCTGGATATTCCGGTGTGCTCGATATCCGAGTCCAGCATGGCGATGGCCTGCCTGCTGGGCCACCGGTTCACCACCCTCACCATGCTGGAGCAGTTCATTCCCTATCAGCAGGACTTGATTCGTACCTACGGGTTCGAGGCGAAATGCGCTTCCGTCCGCGCCATCAACATCAACGTGGAAGAAGCGGCCACCGACCGGGAGCGCACCCTGCGCGATCTGACGGCGCAGGTCATGAAGATCACGAAAGAAGATCAAGCCGAGGTAATCATTCTTGCCTGCGCGGGCCTTTGTGACTACGACCGGGAGTTGACGCAAGCCTCGGGCGTGCCCGTGATTGACCCCGTCGTGGCTGCCGTCAAAATGGCGGAATCTTTCGTATCCATGGGCATAAGCCATTCCAAGGTCCGCAAGTTCCACGCGCCTCCCCAGCCGATGGAGGCTTATCAAGGAGATCTCATGGGGCGGGTCAGGGCGTGACCTGTGCACGGCGAATGACCACTCAAGCGGCGATTGGCGCCTGAATTTGAATTCGCCAGCCACAGGGGCAGCGTTTACTCAAAGGAGTGAGCTCGCAGCGCCCAAAACATGGGATCCTGGTGCTCCAAACGCCGTACCTTAGCCCTCAGGCCAATTCCTTGTACGAAAGAGCCACCGGAGCAATGAATCCGGAATGTCTGGATCACGTGATTGCACTTACGGGAAATCGTCTGGGGATAACCTTTGTGGGTATCTGATTGTAGCCGAAG
>CAMYJL010000152.1 GCA_947258645.1 uncultured Nitrospinota bacterium | reverse complement strand
ATTCGAGCCTTTCCGCCTAGAGTATCCATTGGAATTCTCACCAAGCGGCCGCTGCACAGCGGACACCGGGGTCCCTCTATTAGTTCGGAAGAAGAAAACCCATATGCACCAAAATAGTTCCCACACCGATCACAATCAAAGAATGTATTCTTTTTATCCAGCAAGATAGTCATCATGTTCCCTCCCCACCTGACTTTCATCTGTGGATCTGCCTTCAAGTCTTCAGCCTAATAACAATATGGAACTTAGCCACTCCGCCGGCCACATGTCGTCACAGACAAAACTGCCCCCCTTAGTCTGCTTTGCCGATCTTGGGCCACTATGAGTTCGACTTTTGATTTGTCGCTTCCATCGTTCCAAAAGTACTTCGAATCTCCCCCAAAAACCTGAAAAATCAGGCTATGAATGGCCAATTAATAATACTAGCTTGAATTCATGTAATTCGTTGCCTTGTACTTGAATGTCAGTCCTCCTAAGCGCTCCGCCACGCAGAATCTATTCCTGGTTTTCGCTCACATCCTTGCCAAATTTTCCTGCCTGCTCAGGCTCGGTGCGCAGTGGCCCTAATCGCTGAGAACCTTCTCTTGGGAAAAATCCCTATTCCCCTTCCTGGAATTCTTCCCTAAATGATTCAAAACGCCCTCTAAAGACTTCCTCGGCGGCTTCACCCTCTTTCGCTCCCGCCTCGCCAGCGTCCCGGGGTCCATCCCGAGGAGCCCGGCCATCTCTGCCTGACTAAGCCCCCGCGCCCAGCGATACGCCCTGAGACGTTCGCCCGGTGTTCGTGCTCTCCCGTCCCAGGGGGTGTAGCCCAGAAACGAGATGATTCTCGGGATGAAATGAATCGCGGGAATGGTCCGGCCCCTCTCCCACAGATGAATTGTCCGGAAAGTGTCTCTTAGCGTATCACTCCGAATGGTCCACTAGGTTCTGAACCCATACAGGGCAGGGGTGGTCCGGCCCTTCTCCCAATTCGTGACCGTGTTGATGTTCACGCCCAGAATTCGGGCCACGTCCTTCTGACGGCGTTTTCGCCTCAAACGCGAATGTAGAATGTGATCGCCAATGAATTCAGGGACTTTTGGGAAATGCAACGCAACCGGATTCGTTGCATGTAGCCGGATCCTGCAAAATGGCAATGAACTCCTGTCCATCTCTCAAGATTGTCAGCATGAAGGACGCGTGGATCCCGGTAAGACAAGAATTCACATGATAGCTAGAGCAGTATTTGGAGAGGAGGTCAATTAGGAGTTACGCCACACACGGGAATCTAATTATTGCGGAGCACAGCCCACTGAACGACCCAGCTCAGTTACCATTTTCGTGCGAGATCCACTTTTTGCAGAGCACAGGCTTTATAGTAATTTACCAAACACAAAGCACTAGGATCATTCGAGCGTTTGGCCAACACAGCCGTCCTGCAAAATAAATTTAAAGGGGGTCTTTAAATGGATGAGAAAAAACCTGTCCTTTGGGAAGAGCAGAACCTGACCACCTTTCCGAAAATCCAGCGCGAGAAACCCATGGTGATCCTGCCCGTGGGCGCCACCGAGCAGCATGGGCCGCACGCCCCTTACGGGACGGATACGATGACCGTCTACGAGATTGCCAAACGGGTCTCCGCCATGACGGGCGTGCTCGTGGCCCCGCCGCTTTCCTACGGAAGCTCGCTTGCCCACCGGAACTTCCCGGGAACGATCTCGCTCTCGCCGAATACGCTCATCCAGATGGTGGAGGATATTTGCGATTGGTTCTGGGAATGGAAGATTCAAAAGGTCATGCTCCTGAACGGCCACGGAGTGAACTTTCCGCCTCTCTGGGTCGCTCTCGAGAAGGTGCGCTACAAGCACCCCGAGATGCAGCTGACCGCTCTCACTTGGTGGGACGTTTCCGAGGAAGCTCAAAAGCACATGTTCCGGGACCAGACCCAGGGCTCTTATCACTTCGCGGCCTCGATCGCGCACGCGGGACTGGGGGAGACAGCCTGCATTCTGGCCTACCGCCCCGACCTCATCGACATGGACCTCGCCGTGGAAGGACCACCTGAGGTCAAAGGCCTCGTCTTTAAGTACGAGTTCCACAGGCTTTCCCCGCACGGTGTGAAGGCGCTTGGCATCCCGGGCCAGGCCACTGCGGAGATGGGAGAGGAGATCCTCCAGGCAACGTCCGAGACCCTCGCCGATTTGGTCCGCCGGGGTCTCGAGGAGGAAATCCCCACCATGGAAACGTTGGAGAAAAGTCTTTAACGGATCATTTTTACGCGGGAAGGTGCGCGAGGAAAGGGAACATGGGCAGGATGGGTTCATTCACATAAGCCAAGCAGCACCACTGGCTCCTCACAGATCGGGTGAGGCAGTGTGCCAGTCGGTGGCGTTCTGGTACGCATCTGCAACCGCGAATAAATCGGCTTCCCCGAACGGGCGCCCGACCAACTGGAAGCCAATCGGGAGTCCGTTTTTTGAGAATCCGCAGGGAACACTCAATGCAGGCAAACCCAGATAGCTAATGGGCCGGGTTAGATTTGTCATCAGGGCGCTAATTTGTTGAAAAGCTTCATTCCCATGGTACGAAGCTTCCTCGATTGTCGGGACGGACTTCGGGATGACGGGCGTGTGTAGCACGTCTACTTCCTCGAAAACTGCATCCATGAATTCGGCGAGGTACCGGCCGCGTAAGCTCAAAGCTTCCAAGTAACGTGTGGCTGGAATATGGAGTCCAGCATCAATTCGATTGTAGACTTGTTTTCCATAATCCTGAGGTCGTTTTCGCATCCATTCCGCGTGGACGGTCACGCACTCGCATTTGGAGATGGTCTCCATCAGTCGATTATGCGGGACAAGGTCGGGTGATCTGACCTCCATGATACGGGCGCCCTGCCTTTCGATGACTTTCAGGCTCTCGGCAAGTGTTTCAGAAATATCCTCGCTAACATCGTCGTAGAAATAATTTGTCGGAACTCCAATTTTCAGGCCCCTGATCCCTGCATCCATGGCTGCAGCGTAATCTGGAACCGGGATGTCCGGGCATGTCGGATCGTTGGGGTCCTCTCCTGCGATGGTTGAAGTCATCAGAGCACAATCCCGAACCGTACGCGTCAGCGGCCCCATGGTGTCGTGCGACCAAGACCTCGGCAGGGTGCCGAACCGGCTGATCCGTCCATAGGTGGGCCTCAGTCCGACCACGCCGCAAGCGGAAGCGGGGTCTCGGACCGATCCGCCCGTGTCTGTCCCCATGGCGCCGAAGACAAACCTGGAGACCACAGCCGCGCCGGAGCCGCTCGAGGAGCCTCCTGTGATGTGAGCTGTATTCCAAGGGTTGTGGCAGTTGCCATAATGCTCGTTGTGTCCGGTCGCTCCGGCAGCGAACTCGGACATGTGAAGCCCACCCAAATAGAGTGCGCCCGCCGCCTCGAGCCGCGCTAAAACGCTGGAGGTTACATTCTGGACATAATCCCGCATGATTTTCGAGCCGCAAGTTGAGACGCGGCCCTTCCGATAGTACAGGTCCTTATGGGCCAAGGGGACGCCATGCAGAGGGCCGCGAACGACACCTCTGGCGAGGTCGTCGTCTGCCGATTCGGCCGCTCTCAAAACATCTTCTCGCTCAACCAAAATGAAGCTGTTTATCTTGGAGTCGAATGCTTCGATTCGGTCGAGACAAGCTTCTACGACTTCCGTCGAGGAGATTCGACGCGAGCGAATCGCCTCGGCTACATCGCAGAGGGTCATTCCGGTTATCTCATCCGCCTCTATCACGTCGTCCTTTCGTGGTGTCTCCTAGAGAGCAAAACTTTCAGGAACCCTGTGGGCTCGTCGTTGAAATCCCTATCTCGGGCAGCTTCGAAGACATCACGATTGAAATTGTCAACTTCCAATGCGAGTTCGGCTCCTCGCTCTCGAGAGACGGGAATATCCTGCAATTCAGAGGCTTGGCGTTCTATCAATTCAACGGAGACTTTAGGTGCCATCGATGGGTTACCTCCTCCAATCCCTCCTGGGCAGGCGAATTAACATTTTACCTTGAATTGATATCTTTCGTCGTCTCGCCCCCAAGATCAAATCTCCCCCCTCTCCCTTCTCGCCAGCGTCCCCGGGTCCATCCCGAGCAGCCCGGCCATCTCCTTTTGACTGAGGCCCCGCACCCACCTGTAAGCTTTGAGGCGTTCGCCCGATGTTCGCACTCTCCCGTCCCAGGGGGTGTAGCCGAGGAACGAGATGATTCTCGGAATGAGATCGCTTTTTCGATTGATATGCTTGAGACTCCGAAAAACGTACTCGAATTCCTCCGAAGCGCTTTAGTAAGATTGAGAAATGACCATCAACCTCAAACGGCCCTGGAGGAAAAAAGGGGAAGAGCATGTTGAACATCGGCCAGTTCCGGACAAACATCGTCAGACCCACGTTGGAGGGCATCGGGGCGCACAACCGTGCAGCCGAGAACCTCGTCCTCGGCACCGCGCTCCAGGAGAGCAACCTGCACTATCTTCGCCAGTTGAACGAGGGGCCGGCGCGCGGCATCTACCAGATGGAGCCCCCCACCCACAATGACATCTGGGAGAACTTCCTCGCATACCGGCCCGAGCTCAGGGAGCGCGTGTCCGCACTACTGGTGCCGGAGAAAGACCGCGTCGACCAGCTCGTCTGGAACCTGGCCTATGCCACCGCCATGTGCCGGATTCATTACCTCCGGGTGCGCTATCCCCTGCCCGCTCCCGACGACATTCGGGGGCTCGCCGAATACTGGAAACAGCATTACAACACCCCGCAGGGCCGCGGCACGCCGGATGAGTTCATTCAGAAATTCGAGGACCATATCGTTCGCACGGGAAACGCATGAACAGGAATACCGACCTTCCAGAAACCCAACCAACCACAATTCGTTGGGATTGAAAGCTCTTCCCCAACGCATTCATTTCAAAAGGGATCCACCTTTTGCAAAGCACATGTTGCAATTCAGGTTCATAATTCATATATTAGGGTATTAATTTCTTATATTTGTTCCGCTCAAATGACCCGGGTACTTGTCTTTGAGATGGGTGAAACGTCATGTTGTCCCTATCCCAAACAAGTTGTTGCGCTGTCGAGGTATTGGCCTGCCTGAACGGCCCGGAGGAAGATTTCCAACGTGTCGAGGAAATCATCCGCCATAAAAATAATTTTCAAACCTGCCTCTCCAAGTTCATCCGTTTGCTCACCGAAAAAAGCCTCGTGAAATTAAAGGAAGGGTTCCTTCTTTATTGGCCTCCTGAGGAGGGCAACCTTTACGACACAGCAGATACGCTCGAATGGTCCCATATCTTGGACGAATTTCTCCTTAGTGTCGGGTGTTGCGTGGAGTTGTGTCCGACCTGCCTTTTTGGGGTGAATGAGAAAAAAGGAATTGTGGGCAAATTCGAATCAAGAAATTTAGCAGAGGTGAGCGAGATCAGGAGATGCGGAACTACTTCGACAACATAGTCATTTCTTTAGCCTGACCATCCTAAAGAAAGTGCCACGAAACTCAACTGATGGTCGACTCTAAGGGAACAGCAAGATCAGCAGGAGGAGCTACCTGTTCTTATATAGACGGTAAAATAGTCCCGCTTTCCCAGGGGACCATGAAAATGGAACCTATCTCGAACCCGCACGCGGTATGGATTGTGCGATTGAGAAACTGTTACTCCTGGTGGGGAGGAAAACATCGGTGAAAGCAAAATCCTGGCTTCTCAGCGTGTTGGTTTCCACAATTATTCTTTTTATTGATTCTTCTCTCTCCTTCGCCGCAATCCCGCTCAAGGCCTGGCCGGAAAACTCCTATGGGGGGAGCGTGGTCTTCGCTGAAAAATTGTGTCTCCGCTGTCATGCGATTCAGGGGTTCGGCGGTACCACAGGTCCGGACCTCACGCGGCTTCAACTCCGCGGTGGCTTACTTGGCATGGCCGGAGTCATGTGGAACCACGCCCCGAAGATGATTGATGCGCTGTCCCGAGAAAATATCCCCTTCCCAAAGTTCAACAAATCTGAAATGACGCGAATTGTCGCCTTCCTATACACACTCAACTATCTGGACCCCAAAGGGGATGCCCGCCAAGGAGAGAATACCTTCGCCTCCAAACGGTGTCTCGACTGCCACAAAGTGAATAGGAATGGCGGAAAAATTGGGCCTCCCCTCGATCAGTACGGAAGCCTCCCACCAATCTTTATCGCTACGGCACTTTGGAACAAGGGCCCTGCCATGGCTGAGGCCATGGAACAAGCGAAAATATCTCGTCCTCAACTCAGTGGGGAAGACATCCGAAATATTGTTGCTTTCATAGGAGCCCGAGCAAAACCGTGGCCATCCTCTGTCTCGCACATCTTCGAACCGGCGGGAAACCCGAGGGATGGTGCTTACCTTTTCGATTCAAAAGGATGTGCCTGGTGTCATCCCGTTTATGAGGGTGAAGGAGGAGATGGCCCTCCCCTGGCTGCGAGGAAACTCAAGGTAAGGTTTTCCGACATCGCAAGTAGATTGTGGAACCATGCTCCTGCGATGTGGGCGCTTTGGAAGGAAAAAAAGTCATCTCACATCTCACTCAAGGTGGAGGAAATGGCCGATATCACGGCATACCTCTATTTTCTTCAGTTTAAATCTCCCTACGGAAATCCGAAACGAGGCGCTACCCTTTTCATCAATCGTGGATGCGGGGGATGCCATCAACCGGCCGAAAAGGGGAAAAGTATCGGATCGGACCTGCGTACCAAGGGACCGTGGGAGAGCGATATCGACTTAGCCCGCGTGATGTGGAATCACGCGGGGAATATGCTCGGTGCCCTCCAAGCTTCGGCGCGCAAATGGCCGAAACTCAACGAAAGGGAGGTCGCCGATCTTTTGGCTTATGTCCGAAACATCGGAGGGACAAATAAGGAAATGAAACAATAAGAGCACCAAAAATATTTTGAACAATCTGTGATCAGTTATTTCTGCGTGGCCTCCCTGATCCAGTTCCTCCCCTTCGGAAAATAATTGATTCGACGTGGGTCTGTATGCCTATGGCCAAGATTTGTAATTCACCATGAAATACCAAAATTGAAATAGATGTGAAAATCTATAATAAAAAAGACCATGTACTCCAAAATTTAGTTGCAAATAAGAGTATCGTGTCCTAAAATCATTTTTTATAAACGAAATTTCCAACCTTCTTGTCTCATCTCCGTATGGGTTGAGAAGAAAAAGAAGGATGGGCGAATGCTTTCTCTATCACAATCAACCGGTTACGCAATTTTGGCGATGGGCTGTTTGGATGGGCCCGGGGGTGTTTATGTGCATGTGGGATATCTGGCGAAGTATACGAGGATCCCTGTGCACTACCTATCCAAGATCATGCGAATTCTTGCAGAAAAAGGTTTTGTAGAAACCAAACGTGGAAACAAAGGAGGCTTTCTCCTCTGCCGGTTTCCCGAAGAGATCACCCTGCTCGAGGTGGTAGAAGCCATCGAAGGCCCCGATTGGAAGGGTGGTTGTTTGCTGGGGATACCAAAAGTTTGGGATAAGCGCGCCTGTCCTATCTACAGGTTTTGCCAAGAAGAACTCAGGCGCATTGAGAAAGAATTTCGTTCCAGAAAGCTGTCGGAGATGGAAAATTTCAGACGCGGGTGTCCACGGACGATCACTCCCAGTCGGCGCCGGGAAATTATGTGAAACCCCAATAAGGATTAATTCGGCAAAATGAAATTCCTTTGGCTGAATGAAGTAGGCAGGCTGGTGGCGAGAAATACAGGATGGCTTCTATTGGGAGTTGTTGTGGCCGGTGGCGCCTTTTTGTTCAGCTCGAATGTCTGGACGGAGGTGGATCAGCCCATCAACTTCAGCCATGACAAACATGTTTCGCTCAGATTCCCTTGCACCACGTGCCACAAATTTTACA
>CAMYJL010000151.1 GCA_947258645.1 uncultured Nitrospinota bacterium | reverse complement strand
CAACCACTCATGCGAAGAAAAATACCCAGCCACCCTTTTCGAGACCGCGACGAACCATTTCATGGCAGCCTTGAGGAGAGAAACCCCAAATATCTTCGGGACACTCGAGCGTCGCACCGGCACCCGTGAATCCGACTGCCATCCGCTTATTTAAGATAATCGGATAGGGTGATCCAATTATATTATTATTTTAATAAAATAATTTTATACTCTATTGCGTGATTGCGTTATACTGGAGATCGAATTGTCGGACGCAAGCTGATGAGATTTTGCTTGCGGTTCATCTTTTTCAGAGGTGCCGATAAAAACCCCAGCGACCACATGCCAAAGAAGACCCAGCGAAGATAGAGGGATCCATGCGCCACGCCCAAATCGACGCTGGGGAAAATAAGGCCGACACCGCTCTTCCCCTCCTTGCGGCCATTCTCAGAGACGTCAGCGACGCCATCATTCTTCAAACCCTCGATGGCCAAATTCTCGCCTGGAATCATAGCGCCGGAGAAATGTACGGCTACAGCGAGGCCGAGGCCCTCCAAATGAATATTCGGGACATCATTCCCGGGGACCTTCAGGAAGAAGCGGATCGTTTCTTTGAACACATCATCTCCAGCGGAGGGATCAGGTCCGCGGAATCGAGGCGCATCACAAAAACCGGAAAGGTCCTGAACGTCAGCGTGAACGCCACCCTCCTGATGGACAACCTCGGGAACCCGGGGGGCATCTCCTTGGCCGAACGCGAAATCACCAAAACCAAGGGGGCGGATGAAGCCACGCACGAATTGAGCGAAATCCGCCTGAAGGCCATCCTGGCCGCCTCGCTCGACCCGATGGTGACCATCGATCCCCGCGGCATCATTCAAAACGTCAGCAAATCCATCGAGCGCGTGTTCGGCTGGAAGCCCGAGGAAGCCATCGGCGAGAACATCAAAATGCTCATGCCCGAGCCCTACCGCTCCGAACACGACGGGCACCTCGAAAACTACCGCCGCACGGGGAAGACCAACATCCTCGACCAAACGCGCGAGTTACAGGGAATACGAAAGAACGGCGACATCTTCCCCTGCGAGATTTCCATTTCCAGGGTCGAACTGCCTTATGGAAACGAGGAGATGTTCACGGGAATCATCCGCGATATCACTGACCACAAGGAACAAGAAAAAAAGCTGAAAGACAGCATCTGCGATCTGATGGAAGCGAGACGTGAGCTTGAAAAAAAATTGATTGAACTGGAAAGCTCCAACAAAGAGCTGGATGATTTCGCCTACATCGCCTCACACGACCTGAAAGAGCCCCTCCGCGGTCTTCACAATTACGCGATCTTCCTGATGGAAGACTATGCGGAAACCATCGACGAGGATGGCCGCGCCAAACTGGAGACAATCACCCGCCTGACAAAGCGACTCGAGGCCTTCATCAACAGCCTTCTTTATTACTCCCGGCTTGGGCGCCAAGGGCCGGTCATGGAAAAGACAGATCTTGACCAGGTCTTGAACGATGTTCTCGATACGCTGGACTTCACGCTGCGGGACAACGATGTCGATATCCGCAGGCCAGAACCCTTGCCGACGGTTCAGTGCGACAGGGTCCAGATCGGGGAAGTTTTGCAGAATCTCATCACCAACGCCATCAAGTATAACAACAAGCCCGAAAAATGGGTCGAAATCGGATATGAAACCGTCAAGCCAGACACCGGCCCGGACCCATCAGCCACGAACGGGGACGGAGCCGCCGAATCCATCCTGATTTCCGTTCGCGACAACGGAATCGGCATCCGCGAAAATCACATTGATTCCATCTTCCGAATTTTCAAAAGGCTCCACGGACGGGAAAAATTCGGCGGAGGGACCGGCGCGGGCCTCACCATCACGAAAAAAATCATCGAACGCCACGGTGGCCAAATCTGGGTGGAATCCACCGCCGGAGAAGGCTCGACATTTCACTTTACTCTACCCGGAGAACCGTAAAAATATGCCTACTTCCAAGCGCCAGCCCATTTTGCTTGTCGAGGACAACCCCGAGGACTACGAAGCCACGGTGCGGGCCTTTCAAAAAACCAATTTGATAAACCCCATCATCCGTTGCGAAACCGGAGATGATGCGCTCGACTACCTGAACCGTCGGGGCGGCTACGAAGACCCGCAAAAAGCGCCTCGCCCGGGCGTCATCCTGCTCGATCTCAACTTGCCCGGTACCGACGGCCGGGAGGTTCTCGCCGAGATCAAGAGCAATGACGACTTCAAGAAAATTCCCGTCATCGTGTTGACGACATCATCCGACAAACGGGACATCGAGAGCTGCTACAAGGCTGGAGCAAATTCCTACCTCCAGAAACCGGTCGACTTTGAAGGATTTTTCAATTCGATCCAAGGGCTCAAGGAATTCTGGCTCGAAATTGCGATTTTGCCTCACATCAATGGGAAAAAAGGGTAAAGCCATGCAACCGGAACTTCGCCTCCTCATCGTTGATGACAGCCCGGAAGACCAGGAGCTCTACATGAGACTCTTGCGATCCGGCGCCATTACGTATGCGATCGCCACCGCCGAATCCGGAGAGGAAGGCCTGGCGAAACTCCAGGCGGACACCATCGAGTGCATTCTACTCGACTACAACCTTCCGGATATGAACGGGCTGGAATTTCTCCATGAAATATCGAACGGCAACGGAGGCGCGCCCGCCGCAGTGGTGATGCTCACGGGACAAGGAAACGAAGCCATCGCGGTCGAAGCCATGAAGCAGGGAGCCCACGATTATATTGTCAAAAACGCCTTGACGCTCGAGCGACTTGCGCACTCTATCCAGGGTGCCGTGGAAAAAGTGACACTGCACCACGAACTCAAAAAGGCCAACGACCAAATTGAGCGGCTGGCCTTCTATGACCCCCTGACAGGCGTGGCCAACCGGAATCTGTTCCGCGATCGGATTGAGCAATCGATCAGACTCGGGAAACGCTTCAAGGAAAAGTTCGGCTTTCTGCTGCTGGATCTGGACCAATTCAAGGAAGTCAACGACACCATGGGCCACCTCGCCGGCGACCGGCTTTTGCAGGAGTTTACCCAAAGGCTCAAGTCTTGCGTCAGGGAATCGGACACGATCGCCCGCCTCGGAGGGGACGAGTTCGCCATTATCCTGGAAAACATGAACAACACACTCGCCCCGGACGCCGTGGCAAACAAAATCATAGATCAGTGCACCCATTCCATAAAACTGCAGGGAAAGGAGGTCAAGATTTCGTGCAGCATAGGAATCTCCGTCTTCCCGGATGACGCGGAAAATTTTGATGGCCTTTTAATGAACGCGGATACCGCCATGTACCGGGCCAAAGACGGAGGCCGCAACGGCTTCCGCTTCTTCACACCGGAAATGAACGAACAGGCTACTTACCGGAAAAACCTTCAAATGGATTTGGAACAGGCGCTCGACAATGGGGAATTCGAAATTTACTACCAGCCTATTGTCGACCTGAAAGAGATGCGATTGCAGTGCGCGGAGGCGTTGCTGAGATGGTCTCATCCAAAACGTGGCTCGGTCTCCCCGGCGGAATTCATCCCGGTAGCGGAAGAAACCAGGCTGATTGTTCCTATCGGCGAGTGGGTGTTTCGCGCCGTCTGCCAGCAAGTGAAAATATGGAAAGAAAACAATCTGCATCCGCCGCGAGTGGCCGTGAATTTATCCAGCTGGCAACTCCAGCAGGAAGATTTCCTCGATGTCGTCAAACGAATTCTCGAAAACACAAAAGCGGATCCGAAATGGTTTTCGATGGAAATCACTGAGAGTGTGTTGATGGACGAGGACGATCACGGCGTCACCACGCTTGAAAATCTGCGGAAGATGGGAATCTATATTGCTCTCGACGATTTCGGCACGGGCTATTCGTCCCTGGGATACCTCAGAAGTCTCCCTATCGACATCATCAAGATTGATCGTTCATTTATTCAAGACATTCCTTCCAATCTCGATGAAATGGCCATCACCGAGGCCATCATCGCCATGTCGCACCGTCTGGGGCTGAAGGCGGTCGCGGAGGGAATCGAGACGGACGAGCAATTGGAGTTCCTGCACTCTACCAATTGCGACTATGGACAAGGTTTTTATTTTGGAAAAGCAACTGCAGCGAAGGAATTTGAGGAAACCCTGCGATCCTATCATGCGTCTGCTTTCTCTCGTAATCCCACCTTTGGCTGATCCAGCCTCGCTTTTTTCTTGAATCGATCCAGGTCGCGCACCGCGTCCGGCTACACCCACCGCGGGCACACGCCCCCGGCTCAAAACAGCAAAACCCTCCCTCAATTCATTCGAAATTTCAGAACAAACGGATTCTCACGCGGCGGGATCGCCCGGTCAGGAATTCACCCGCGCGAGCGCTTCCTTGAGATCCAGCGTGCCCTCGTAGATCGCGCGGCCGACAACGGCACCGGCGTCCTCCCCGAGGGGCAAATCCAGCTGGCTCCGGGGACGGAGGGGAGGCCCATCGCCTCCCCTCTCGCCCGGAGTCTCCGGCGACTATTGTTCACAGCGGAAGATCCGCTCACCGTTTGTGCATTCGTCCAAACCGCCTCCACCGAAGAGAAAGTCGAATCCTTCCCCGCCATCGAGGGCATCATTTCCCGAGCTGCCCAGGAGCTTGTCCGAATCCCCGCCGCCGAGGATCGTGTCGTTCCCCCGGCCGCCGAGGAGGACGTCCCGGCCCTCCCGGCCCAGGATCAAATCCTCGCCCTTGCCGCCCAGGACGATGTCCTTGCCCGCTCCGGCGTCGATGCAGTCGTTGCCCCCCCGGCCCAGGATGTAGTCGTTTCCGCCGAGGCCGCAGATGAGGTCATCGCCCCGGGTGCCGATCAGGAAATTCGGGCGATCGCTCCCGACGATCGCGCCCGGCGCGCTGCAGTCGCAGCCGGCCGAGGTCGCTCCCGGGGGAACCGATGTGGTCTGACCGCCGATCGTCACCGTGATGGACTCGGCCTCCGAGAGGTTCTCGATCTGGAACTGGCCCTCGGCGGTTTCCGTGATCCGGGCCGCGCCGCCGGTGGGCACCGTCACCAGGTTGTTCTCATCCCCGCCGAGCTGGACCTCGGCCGGCCCCGTCACCACCTCCAGCGTCAGGCTGGCGCAGGTGACCACAATCTCCCCTCCGGTTCGGAGGAATACCGGCCAAAAGCGGCTGCACACCCGAACAGCGGCGAATCCTGTGGAGCGAATCCGCAGCCCCGCAGGGTTGGGCTCATCCTCGACCGTGACAGCGTCCGGGCTGCTTCGAAAAATGATCTCGCCGAAGCTGGTCCCCGCCAGGTTCTGATCGGTGAAGTTGTCGGAAACCGCGCCGCTCTCGTCCGTGAAGCCGCCGTTGAACGTGCCGTCGATCCCGTCGGCGATCCCGTCCCCGTCGGCGTCTCCCGCCCCGCCGCCGCCGCCATTCTCCTTCACGGGGGCGATGGCCACGCCAAAGCTCGTGCTTTCATCGTCGCTCACATTCTCGCAGTCGAAGCCCCCCAAACCATCCCCCAGACAGAGGCGGTTTTTTTGAGCTGGGATTCCATTCGCAAAGACGGCGTCGAGTTTGCCGTCACCGTCCACATCCCCCAGGGCAACGCCCAGGCTGGAGTTCGAGTCAACGCCGACATTCTGACAGCCGCTAAAGCCGCCCGAGCCGTTCCCGAAACAGACGCGGTTGGGCCCTGTGGCGTTCGCGAAGACGACGTCCAGAGTGTCGTTACCGTCCACCTTTCCCAGCGCCACGCCCCAACTGACGTTGGTATCCCCGCTGACGTTGCTGCAGGCGAATGTGATGGGAATGGTCGGCTGCTGGATGCAGACGGTGTTGGGTACTGAAAGATTCGCAAAGACGGCGTCGAGCCTATTGTCCCCGTCCAGGTCCTCCAGCGCGACGTCAAAGCTGTTTTTTTCATCCGCGCTGATGGGGCTGCAAGTGAAGCCACCGAGGCCGTTTCCCAGGCAGATGAGATTTTTATCTGGCGCGTTAAAAAGAGGCGGCTTCGCAAAATTCGCCACGACGGCGTCCAGGGTGCCGTTGCCGTCCACATCCCCGAGCGCCACGGCGTTGCTGTCAAATCCTTTCGGCTCGTTTGGGTCGTCGATCATATTGGCGCAAATAAACCCATCCAACGATTCATCCCACAGACAGACGCGGTTGATAAACCCCGATCGAGTGACAAAAATGGCGTCCAGGAAGTCGTCGCCGTTTATCTTTCCCAGCGCCACGCCCCGGGGTCCCAATAAATCAGCCGGATTTGTGCTGATATCGCTGCAGTCGAGGCCGCCCAACCCATCCCCGAGGCAGACCTGGCTGGGCTGATCAAAAGAGGCCGCAAAGACGGCGTCCAGCTTTCCGTCATTGTTTACATCCCCCACGGCGACGTCCTGGCTTCCGCCGGCGTTGCCGATGTTGAGATCGCTGCAGGTGAAAAGGGGGTCGGGGGGAGCGTTCCCCGTCCCCAGACAAGCAAGGGAGTTCGGGGTATTTACATTCGCAAAGACGACGTCGGGGTTGCCGTCGTCGTCCAGCCCCGCTACCGCCGGGCCTCCCCCGAAGGTCAGGATAAAAAGCAAAGCCGCCGCGCAAACAGATAAATTCCGTATCGTCCCTTTCATTGCCTCCCCCTCCCCAGGCCTTTGTTTTCAAGGGCGTACTCGCAGCTTCCAGACAGAACCATGTGAAAAGAATGGAAGTTTCGGTGCCTTCAGGGAGGGACTTCAAACAGAGAAACAAATATTAGAACCTAATATATGTTGAGGGCCAAATTCTCTCAATGAATTAATAAACGACATGTCCATTTTTGAGACCCGCTCGGCGTCCGCCACCGCCATGATCGTCGAGCTCTCGAAGCATCGCGCCGAGCGGTCGATCAGCTCAGGAATTTACAGCTCATCCCCCCTTTCCCCAATCCCCTCCCGAAATGATGGAACGGTACATGCGGGTCCACAATTCGATTCGTCAAAAGAGAGGGGTTCGCATGAATTCCCCGACTGAACGCACAGGGGGATCAATCTCCCGCCTTAACGGAAAAAACTCTCAGTCAGCTTGATTTCGGGAATTCAAAACAAACGGAATAGGACGCGGCGGGATCGCCCGGTCAGGAATTCACCCGCGCGAGGGCTTCCTTGAGATCGAGCGTGCCCTCGTAGATGGCGCGGCCGACGACGGCGCCGATAACGCCGTCCTTCTCGAGGGGCAGGAGCCTTTCGATGTCTTCCATCCGGCTGACGCCGCCTGCGGCGATGACGGGAACGCCGGCGGCGCGGGCGAGGGCGGCGGTGGCCTCGGCGTTGAAGCCCTCGAGGGTGCCGTCCCGGCTGATGTCGGTGAAGATGATCCCGGCGAGGGGGAGATCGGCGAAGCGCGCGGCGAGCGCCTCGGGGGAAATTTCCTCTTTTTCCTCCCATCCGGCGACGCGGACGAGACCGTCGCGCGCGTCGACCCCGAGGATGACGCGATCCGGGTGATCGGTAGCGGCTTTTTTCAGGAAATCCGGATCGCGGAGGGCGCTGGTGCCGAGGATGACGAACGACGCGCCGGCCTGGAGGACGGCGTTCAACGCCTCGGGGCTGCGGACCCCGCCCCCGAACTGGATGGGGACATCGACCGCCTCCGCGACTCTCCGCAACACCTCGAGATGGGAGGGGATGCCCTCGAAGGCGCCGTCGAGATCGATCAGGTGGAGGCGCTTGGCGCCCTGCCCGACCCAGTGGAGCGCCGCCTCGGCGGGGTCCTCGCCATAGACGATTTCGCGCTCGCGCCGGCCCTGAATGAGCCGCACGCATTTTCCGCCCTTCAGGTCCACCGCCGGGATGATCAGCAAGATTCACCTCAAAAAAAGAATGAAAACGCGCCAGACGTGGGTCTTAAATAAGCCCAAACGATCCGGAATGCAAACGGG
>CAMYJL010000150.1 GCA_947258645.1 uncultured Nitrospinota bacterium | reverse complement strand
CCCTCGGAGGGCGATTGCTTCTTTAGATACTTATTGTATCGTTTGAAAATTCCTAAACTTCCTGCCCACTGGGAAAGGAGATGACCATGCCACTTGAAACAGTTCGTGCTATGTTGGGCTGGTGTTCAGTGATCAACATCGGGGTGCTGATCTTCTGGTTCCTGATGCTCGCTTTCGCGCATGATTGGGCGTACCGGGTGCATCGAAAATTATTCAAGATTTCGCTCGAGACGTTTACCTCGGTCCAATATGCCGGAGGGTTGTTTTTTAAAGCCGCTGTCTTCTTGTTCAACGTGATTCCATATCTCGCCCTGCGCATTGTGGGGTGAGGAGAACATGATAAAAAAAACTTGACCACATCATTTTCGGAACCATCGCCGTGGCATTTATGCGCTTGGCGCTTCAGCCCTACACAGTCCGCGCCGACTAGTATCAGGACGTGAACATCGCCGCCGTGGGCGGGAAGACCCTCTCGTGGAGGGAGGCGCTTCCAGTTCGATAGGAGTCCGCCATGAGAGATGCAATTCTGGCCTTTCTCGCGGCCGCGGTCATTGTGTTTTGTATCGGCTATTTCTTTTGAGGAGAAAGCGACAATGAAAACGAAGGCTTGGGGCGCAGTCGTGATGGTCGCTTTTCCCATCAATCCTCTCCGGACAATTTAAAGAAGATGACCCGAATGGTTTCTCATTGATCGTCCCCGCTATCAATGCCCCGCCCGGGGGGGATCGGCAAAGCCATCCGTGAGAGCGAGATCTGGATAACGGCAAAATTCGCCCGGCGAATCAAACAATCCCTCCTATCATGACAGGCCGATCGTGATAGGATAACTTCCACACCAATCTCTGAGAACCGAATATCCGACGTGCGCGGAGGGGGAGGTGTTTCCGCTCGACTTCTTTACGCTGGGCTACATCGGGGGCTTGCTGGCCGACTGGACGCCCGCGCCGTTCGGCCTCCGGGGAGCGATCTGGCTCGCCGCGGCATTAGCGGGCCTCTCGTTCGCGGCACGGTGGAGGGGGCGTTCGATGTCGCCGCCCGGCGCCCCGCTCGCGCTTTTCCTGATCGCCGCTGGGGCGGCCAGCGCGGTCGCGATTCCCGCGGCGCACAGATGGGCCCTTCCCTCTCATCATCTTCTCCGGAACCTTCCGCGCGGGGAGGCCAACATCGTCGGCCACCTTTCCCGGCCTGTCGAGAAGCGGGGGAGCGCTGCCCGGAAGCGGCCGCGAATTCATATCGAAGTCGAAAAACTGTTCGTCCGGGGCGTCGAAATATCGGCCCGGGGAACGGTCCGGATCACAGCGGCGGCGGCGCTCCTCTCCCCCATCTCCGTCGGGGACCGCCTGCTCGTTCGGAAGGTCCGGCTGAGACCGCCCCGACGTCATCTGAACCCCGGCGATTTCGACTACCGGGAGTTCCTCCGCCTCCGGAACGTTCACGCCGTCGCCTACGCATCTCCCAAGTCCGTTGAACGCCTCGTTCACCATGAGCGGTTCGGGTGGACCCGGTCAATATATTCCTTCCGGGAGCGGATGCGCGCCCACATCCAGAAAAATTTCCCCCCCGAGGTTTCGGGTCTTCTGGAGTCCATCACGCTGGGAGTCCGGGAGGATCTGGATGGCGCCCTCCGCGAATCTTTCCGCCTCGCCGGCGCGAGTCACATTCTGGCCATCAGCGGCCTCCACGTCGGCTTCATCACCGCCTTCTTTTTCTTCTCGTTCCGGGCCCTCTTCCGGCGGTTGCCGCCGGGCGCCTTCCCGACGAGTCCGGTGGTCATGACGCCCGCGAAATGGGCCGCGCTGCTGGTCATCCCCATCGTCATCATATTCGCCGTCCTGACGGGCGCGCGCGTCTCCACCGTGCGCGCCGCGATCATGGCCGTCGTCTATCTCGTCACCCGCCTCCTCGAAAGGCCCGGCGGCGCGCTCCACTCCGTGTTCCTCGCCGCCTTCATCATCCTGGTCCTCCAGCCGGGATTTGTCTGGGACACGGGATTTCAGCTTTCGTTCATCGCCGTGGCCGCCCTCATCATGGCGGTCAGGCACCTTCCCCGGCCCGGGCCCGGCCAGACATTCCGGGAATGGGGATGGTGGCGAAGCCGGCTGCTTCAGTTCGCCGGGATTCAGGGGGTCGTCTCCGTCACGATGGCCCCGATGACCGCCTGGCATTTTCAGGAGATTCATCTGGCCGGGCTACTGACGAATTTTGTCCTGATCCCCATCGCCTCCATTGCAGTTCCCCTGACCTTTGTCGTGAGCGGTTTTTCCGCCGTCCTCGATGCGGTTTCGAATTTCAGCTTCGAGGCGCTCTGGCTCCCCTTCGACCTGCTCCTGGGGTTTCTCGCCCGGGTGATGATCTTTGCCGCCCGCCTCGGGGCTTCGGTTCCGGCCGGGACGATCAACGTCCCCCCACCCACCCCGCTCCTCATTGGATTCTTTCTTCTTTCCATGCTGGCGGCTCTCGGAACCCGTGCGGCCGCCTTCCGGAAAGCGGGATGGGCCGCCGCCGCGCTCTCGATGATCTTCATCCTCAAGCCGCTGCTGCCGGCACACGCTGTCCCGTCCGGCCGGGCCGTGCTGATGGTCCCCGACGCGGGACATGACGATGTCGTTTTCATCCGCCTGCCCGACGGGCGGGGCTATGTCATCGACGCCGCCAGAAAAAACCGATCGGGATTCGACACCTGGCGAAACGTCCTGGCCCCCTTGTTGCGCACCCTGGACGAGCGGGACTGGAGCGCCCTTTTTCTTCTCGGAAACAAGGGGCCGGGCAGCAACGCCGAGGAGGCGCTGGCGGCCGGGATGATCCTGCGAGGAGTCGTGAAAATAGAGCGGGACGGAACCCTCCGCTCGCGCTCGAGGGTGGTCGGGTTCACGGAGTCTTTTTCCCCGCCGGGCCATCGCCAGGGCCGGATTCTCTGGCGCACGAATGCCGGGGACGCTCGGCTGTCGCTGCGGCGGCTCGGCTGGGGACATCTCGCGTTCGAACTCGAGCAGGGGGGCGCCCGGTGGCTCCTCGTGACGGCTCGGGGGCGAAGACCCATCCAGATCGCCCACCTCCCGCGCGGAAAATTTGATCTGGTGCGCCTTCCCGAGAAAATGCTGCGGGAAAATCATGTTCTGGAATGGCTGGAGCGAATCCGACCGGCCGTCGTCGTCGCGGCGCCGGGCCGGACGCGGCGGCTGCCGATCGGAGAATGGCGCCAGATCAGGGCGCGCCAGCGCGCGCTCGGTGTCTACCGGCCTCACCGCCAGGGGATGCTTCGGGCCTTCACGGAGGGAAAATCCCTTGAAAACGGCGGCCGCATCGAACATTATCTGCCTACGGCCGCGTGGCCCCGGTCCCGCCGGAGCCGCTGGGCCCGGTATTTCCCGCCCGGAGAAAAACGCTACACGCGCTCGCCACTCCGCCCAAAACCCGCCGTCCGGAAAATTTCAACGGAAGACCGATGAGCGCTCGCCGTTCCGCCACCGTTTTTTATTCCCGGAAAACCCTCGTCCTCTGGGCGGCGGCGGTTTCCGCCGTTCCGATCGTCGCTTTGGGCTACTTGCTGCTTCAGGAAAAAAGCAGCCGGGAGCGGGAGGCCGCCGGTCTCCGGGTGGAGGTGCGAAAGCTGAAAGAAGAAGTCGTCAAGCTGAAGGTAGCCAATCAGATCCTGAAAATCGAGGGGGCAAGACAAACCCGGGGGGGTCAGCGGCCGGCAAAGGAGAAAAAACCTCCGCCCGCGCCAAAAGCCATCTCGCTTGTATTTCCCGTCGGACAGGCGATTGCCATCGTTCCGGATCGGCTTTTCGTCACGCTCGCCCGGCTGGACGGCGAGCGCGCCCGCATCCGGGTCGCGGCCATCCGGGAGGGGGAGAAGGGCAACCGGAGCCGGACGCTCTCCCCCGGCCAGACCTGGCGGTTCACGGCGGAGAAAAAATCATACGCCCTGGTGTTTCACTCGAGAATGAGCAGTCCGCCCGGGGCGCACCTTTCCATCCGAAGGCTTAATCCGTAGCCAGCGCTCCGCCGTAATTTCCCCTGGATGAAAAAGTCTTCACCGTCCGGGTCCACCTAGTCGAGAGAACATCCTTGTCGATCGGGCAGTCGATGATGTGAACCCCGCCTTCGCTCTGCGCGCGGGCGATCGCCGCCGAAAGGTCCGCTCCCGATTCCACGCGGTGGCCCGCCGCGCCGAAGGCCGCCGCGAGCGCGACGAAATCCGGGCTGTTGATCTCGGTTCCGATGTAGCGGCCCCCGAAAACGTGCTTCTGGGAATGGCGCAGCGCGTTGTACTGCCCGTCGTTGAAGATGAGATAGGTGATGTCGAGCCCGAGCGAGACCGCCGTCGCCAGCTCCCCGCAGGACATGACGAAGCTGCCGTCCCCGACGATGGCGCAGACGGGCCGCTCCGGAGCCGCCAGCTTTGCGCCGAAGGCCGCTCCCACGGCGTAACCCATTGTTTGGTAGGCCTCGGAGAGCAAGACGCTCCTCGGCTGATAGATGGTAAACGCCTGCTCGAGAAGCCAGCTCTGGGTGGCCGATGAATCCGAAATAAAAACCGTCTCGGGAGGAAAGCCGTCCCGGAGGGCTTTCACCACGAAAAGGCCGTCGAACGGAACCGCGGGCGGCTTGTCCAGGAATCCGGCCAGACGCTCGGCATAGATCGCTTTGCCGGATCGAACACGAAAGTGACCTTCTCCCGGTGGCTTATCGTCTATTTCTTCAAGTCGTTTGAGAAGTCCGTCTAGGGCCGCTCCCGCCTCGGCCGCGATCCCGAGCGAAACCGGGTAATTCCGGCCGAGCCGGGCCGGATCGATATCGATCTGAATCAACCGCTCCGGGATCGGGATCTTGAAGTAGAGCGTCGAGAACTGCCCGAAACCCGCCCCAACGGCCAGGCAAACGTCGGCCTCCGCCAGCATGTCCTCGCACCCGACGAACGTTGGCAGGCCGAAATTGAGGACGTCTGTCTCGGAGAGTACCCCCCGGCCCTTGATGGAGGTGACGACCGGCGCCCCCAGCTTGTTGGCCAGCAATTGGAGCCCCCTGCCGCACCCGGCCGCCACCACGCCAAAGCCCGTGTAGATAATCGGACGCTCCGCTGCCAGGAGCATCTCCGCGGCCCTGTCCAGATCCGCCTCGCTCGGTGAAGGCACCGAAACGGGCAGCGGGAACTCCGGGGCGCGGTGCACCTTCTCCTCTTCCGCAGCGAAAAGATTCGACTTCATCACGACCTGCACCGGCCCCGGCCTTCCGGCCTTCGCCCACTTGAAGGCGGCGTCCACGGCGGGGGCGATCCCGGCGACGGAATCCGGAACGAGCACCTGCTTCACGAACGGGCGGAGCGCATTTTCCATGTCCACATCGTGGATCGCGCTCTTGTTCCGCATGTTATCCGCCAGCGCGGACGTAATCGCGACGACCGGAACAGAGTCCTCAAGTGAGGACTGGAGGGGGGTGGCGAGATTGGTCCCCCCCGGCCCCGGGACAGTGAAGATAACCCCCGTCCGGCCGGACACTTTGGCGTAGGCGTCAGCGGCGAACCCGGCGCCCTGTTCATGCCGTGTCACGATGGGGGTCATGGGATGATCGATCAGGTCGTCATAGAAAGGGAGCGTGAGCGTGCCGGGTATACCGAAGATATATTCGGCCTCATTCGCCCGGAGGGCATCCAGCAATACACGCGATCCGGTACGGGCCATTCAGGTTCTCCTGCGCTTGATGGAAGGCTTGTAAATTTCGACCAAACGTATGGGCCAATACGGCCCTTGTCAATGGAGGCGGGATTTGCGTCCATCCTCCCCGATGGATACCCTTTGGCAAATGCCCTTCACATTGCATCCGGGATACTCGAATGTTCAGCCCAAACACCATCACCGCCCTCCGCTCCGCCCGCTCGGTTGTCGTACTGACGGGCGCGGGTGTGAGTGCAGAAAGCGGGGTGCCCACCTTCCGGGGTGCGGGCGGGCTCTGGCGCACCTATCAGGCGACCTCCCTCGCCACCCCCGAGGCATTCGCGAGGGATCCGAAACTGGTGTGGGAATTCTACAACTACAGGCGCGAGGTTCTCGCCCCGCTGGAGCCGAATCCCGGACATTACGCCATCGCCGCCATGGAGGCCCGGGTTCCCGAATTTACCCTCGTCACCCAGAACATTGATAATCTGCATCGGATCGCGGGCGCAAAGAACCTGGTCGAGCTTCACGGGAACATCTGGCGGGTCCGGTGCACCAATTCGGTCTGCGAGCATTCAGCGAACGCCCAGGAGAACCGGGATGTTCCCGTCTCTCCACTGCCGCCCCGTTGCGATGCGTGCGATGGCCTCCTCCGGCCGCACATTGTCTGGTTCGGCGAAATGCTCGATCCGGACGTCATCCGATCGGCTTTAAAGGCGACTCAGGCGTGTGATTTTTTCATCGTGGCTGGAACATCGGCCGCCGTGCAGCCCGCCGCCGGGATGCCTCTTCTGGCCCGCCAGGAAGGCGCCTATGTCCTGGAGATCAACCCGGAGCGCACCGACCTCAGTGAAGCGATGAACGAATCCCTCCAGGAAACCTCCGGCGTCGCTCTCCCACACTTATTCGAGGCGGCCTTTGGCGGATAGCCGTCCTCCGGTGTAAATTGCGGCCGGAATCCGGCGGCCCTACCGAAAAGGCCCCGGCATTTTTCCATCTGACTTGGGAAAGGAGTATCTCTTGTGGGCAAACAAAAGCTCACGGCCGTCCGGGGGGTGAAGGACATCCTCCCGGAAGAGTCCCGGAGGTGGCAGGCGATCGAGCGCTCGGCCCGGGAAATATTCGAGCGCTACGGTTTCGGGGAAATCCGCGTCCCAGCATTCGAGCGGACCGACCTGTTCGCCCGGGGAATCGGCGACTCGAGCGATATCGTCACGAAAGAGATGTACACGTTCACAGACAAGGGCGGCGACTCGATCACGCTCCGCCCGGAGGCGACCGCCTCGATCTGCCGCGCCTATGTTCAGCACGCACTCTACAACCGGCCCGGCGTCTCCAAGCTTTTTTGTGTGGGGCCGATGTTCCGCTACGAGCGGCCCCAGGCCGGACGGTTCCGTCAGTTTCACCAGATCAACGCGGAGGCGCTGGGAACTGACGATCCGGCGCTCGATGCGGAGGTCATCCTCATGTTGATGGAACTGCTCGGCGAAGCTGGCCTGAAAGATCTGGTGCTTCAGTTGAACAATATCGGCGACACAGAGTGCCGCCCCGCCTATTCAGCCGCCCTGAAGGAATTCCTTCAGAAGGAAACCTCCGGAATGGGTCCGGAAGTCGCCGAACGCATCGAACGGAACCCGCTCCGCTTTCTCGACAGCAAAGACCCGGACCATCAGGAAATCATCGCCCGGGCACCCACCATCGATCAGTTCTGGAACGATAGGTGCCGGGCCCACCTGGACCGCCTGTGCGGCTACTTGGCGGACGCCGGCGTCCGCTATGAACTGAATCCCCGGCTCGTCCGTGGGCTGGATTATTACTGTCTGACCGTCTTCGAGGTGACGAGCGAAAACCTGGGCGCCCAGAACGCCGTTTGCGGTGGAGGCCGGTACGATGGACTCGTCGAGGAGCTGGGGGGGCCGCCCACGCCCGCCATCGGGTTCGCCATCGGCATGGAGCGTCTTCTTCAGCTGACGGTAGAAAATGACTCTTCCGAAGGCGAGGCGGATTCTCCAATCGAAATTTTCATCGTGGCGATGGGAGACGCCGCTCAGGCGGAATCACTGAAATTGGCTTCAACCCTCCGCGGAATGGGTTTTCGCACAGACCGAACCTTCGGCGGGGGGAGCATGAAAAGCCAGATGAAGCGCGCAGATCGGGCTGGGTCTCGATTTGTACTGGTGATCGGGGAGAATGAATTGGCGAAAGGCGTCGTCGCGCTCAGGGATATGCATGAAAGCCAGCAGGAAG
>CAMYJL010000149.1 GCA_947258645.1 uncultured Nitrospinota bacterium | reverse complement strand
TCATCTACACGGGAAAGGTCTCATCGCTGCGCCGGTTCAAGGAAGATGTCGCCGAGGTGCAGCAGGGCTATGAATGTGGAATCGGCATCGAGAAGTATCAAGATATCAAAGAGGGCGACGTTATCGAGCCCTTCCTGACGGAGGAGGTTGCCCGCACCCTTTGATGTGATGCCCACTCGCGTCGAAAACGCCTAGACGGGGAATCTCATTCCAATGATAGCCGTGGGTCTTTTGACCGTGGACCTGCAAATTCCAGCCAGTCGCTCCCTGAAAAGCAAGCGGAAGGTCGTGAGTTCGATCACATCCCGGCTCCGCCAGCGGTTCAATGTCGCGGTGGCCGAGGTCGATTTTCTGGACAAATGGCAGCGGAGCCGAATCGGGATAAGCGCCATCTCGAACGATAGTCATGTGGTGGAGAGTCAGCTTCGCAAGGCGCTGGAGATGATCGAAGGCACGGGATTGGCGGTCGTTCTCGATTCGGAATTTGAGATACTCTAGGGGCTCCCGGTGAACGTCAAACGAGATGAGTTTGGGAAAAAAAACTTCCAGTACCCCCGATCGGCCCGCGTGGCCGAACGCATCCAGGCGGAACTGGCGAGCATGCTGATCCGTGAAGTGAAAGATCCGAGGGTGCGGAACGTGGTGATCACCAAGGTGGAGGTGACCCCGGACCTTCGGGCGGCGACGGTATATTTCAGCCGCTTCGGCGAGGGCAAGGGGAGCGAGGCCGAGATCGAGGAAGGGCGCGAGGGGCTCGAGCGCGCGAAAGGGTTCCTGAAGCGCATGGTGGCCTCCCGGCTTCAGCTCAAGCGGGCGCCCGGCCTGGAGTTTCGCGTGGATCTCGGGCTGTCCTATGCGGACCATATCGATCACCTGCTGCATGATTTGGAAGAAAACCGCAAGGGTGAGGAATCGTGAATATTAGCGGCGTGCTGAATCTGAACAAGAAGGAAGGCCCGACCTCCCACGACGTGGTGGCCCGGGTGAGACGGCTCGTCCCGAAAAAAACCAAGGTGGGCCACGCGGGCACCCTCGATCCAATGGCCGAGGGGGTGTTGCCGATTTGCCTCGGGGCGGCGACCAAGCTGTTTCCCTATCTGCTGGAGTGCCGGAAGACATACCGGGCCGCGGTGGTGTTCGGCCGGGTGACCGACACCCAGGATGTCACCGGAAGTATCCTTTCCGAGGCGGCGCCCGGCGAAGTTTCCCTGGAGGGGTGCCAGCGCCTGCTTGATACATTTATGGGCAAGAGCATTCAGATCCCCCCGATGTACTCCGCCCTCAAGGTGGGGGGGACGCGCCTCCATGAGCTGGCCCGCGCCGGCGTGGAGGTGGAGCGGGAAGGCCGTCCGATCAAGGTGTTCAGCATCCGGGCTCTGGAGGTGGATGGACCCCGCCTGACGTTCGAGGTGACTTGCACCCGGGGCACCTATATCCGGGTTCTGTGCCATGACCTGGGGGCCCTTCAGGGCGCGGGAGGGTGTATGGAGGCGCTGAGCCGGATATCGCTGGGGCCCTTTGACCTGAAGGACGCCATTTCGCTGGAAGAGGCGGAAGATCTGGCCCGGGAAGGGCGCCTTCAGGAGGCGATGATGAGCCTCTCGAATGCACTGGGCCATCTCCCGGCCGTCACCGTCGGCCCGGAATCGGAGGAGCGCTTCCGAAACGGAATCCCGCTGGGAGAGAAAGATTGTGCCTTGCCGGGCGAAATTCCTGCGCTGAAAGGGAAAATCCGGGTTCTCTCCGCCGGCGGCGAACTGATCGGCGTGGGCCGCTTTCTGGCCCCCGGAAGAGGGGGGGACGGCAGCGGGAGAATCAATGCCGAACGCGTTTTTGTCAGGTAAATACCGGGGTCCCGATATTTACAATGGATTTCAAGTTCGCTAGAATCAGCCGCCTTGAAGCGAAGAAGGTATGCGCAAAGTGAGCGGTCCGGATGGCCGGGCTAGGAAGCGGAGGTCAACACCGAATGTCTTTGACGAAAGAACGCAAGTCCGAAGTTATCGAGAGCTACCGTACGCACGACAGCGATACAGGCTCTCCCGAAGTCCAAGTCGCGATTCTGACCGAGCGCATCACCTACCTCACAGACCATTTCAAGAGCCATAAGAAAGATCACCATTCCCGGAGAGGTCTGTTGAAACTCGTAGGTCAGCGGCGCCGTCTGCTCGATTATCTGATCCAAAAGGATGTCGGCCGCTACCGCAATCTCATTCAGCGCCTCGGTATCCGCCGCTAATCCCAGCGGCCTTCAGAGAGAATCGACATGCCACCCACTCGTAAAGAAACGACCATCAACAACCATACCCTTGCGTTCGAAACCGGAGAAATCGCCAAGCAGGCGGGCGGAGCCGTCATGATGCACTACGGGGAGACCCAGGTGCTGTGTACCGCCTGCGCGTCCAAGTCGCCGCGCCTCGGCTTCGACTTTTTCCCGCTCACCGTGGACTACCGCGAGGGGTTTTACGCGGCCGGCATCATCCCGGGGAATTTCTTCCGCCGCGAGGCGCGGCCCGGCGAGCGGGAGGTTCTGACCTGCCGGCTCATCGACCGGCCGATACGCCCGCTTTTCCCGAAAGAGTTCCAGTGCGAGACGATGATTCAGATCATGGTCATGTCCTACGATCGCATGTGCGACTCGGACATTCTCGCCATCAACGGCACCTCCGCCGCGCTTCATATCTCGGATATCCCCTGGGCCGGGCCGATCGGCGCCGTCCGGGTGGGCCGGGTGGAGGGCGAGATCATCGTCAACCCCACCATCGACCAGCAGATCGACAGCGACGTGAACTGCGTCATGGTGGGCACGGCGGACGCGATGGTCATGGTTGAGGCGGGCAGTTTCGAGGTCTCCGAGGCGGTCTACATGGAGGCCTTCGAGAAGGGCCATGAAGTGATCAAGCAGCTCTGCGCCATGCAGGAAGAGCTTCGCGCCGAGGTGGGCAAGCCCAAGCGCGAGGTAGAAGAGAAAGCGGTGGACGAGGCCGTGATGACCCGCGTCAAGGAGATCGCCGAGCCGCGCCTCAAGGAAGCGGCCCGGGTCTACGAAAAACTGGCCCAGTATCAGCTCATCGACGAGGCGAAGGCCGCCTGCGTCGAGGCGCTTTGCACCGACGATGAAGGCGCGCCGGAGAAGAAGCTTGTCGGCGAGTATTTCTCGGAGGTCGAGCACCACGTTTTCCGGAACCTGATCCTCGACGAGGGCGTCCGGGCGGACGGGCGCGGCCTGCGCGACGTGCGGCCCATCACGATCCGGATGAACCCGCTCGTGCGGACGCACGGCAGCACGCTCTTCACGCGGGGCGAGACCCAGGCCCTGGTGAACGTCACGCTGGGCACCTCCTCCGATGCGCAGATGATCGACACCCTGGACGGAAAATCCGACCGTCACTTCCTGCTCCACTACAATTTCCCGGGCTTCAGCGTCGGGGAGGCCAAGCCGAACCGGGGACCGGGCCGGCGCGAGATCGGCCACGGGGCGCTGGCTGCGCGGGCGGTGCAGGGCGTGTTGCCCGAGCAGGAGGATTTTCCCTACACGATTCGCGTGGTCTCGGACATCACCGAGAGCAACGGCAGCTCCTCGATGGCGTCGATCTGCGGCGCGAGCCTCTCGCTGATGTCGGCGGGCGTGCCCATCTCCTCTCCGGTGGCCGGCATCGCCATGGGGCTCATCAGCAACGAGGAGAACGGGAAGACGGCCATTCTGACCGACATTCTGGGCATCGAGGATCATCTGGGCGACATGGACTTCAAGGTCGGCGGCACGCGCGATGGCATCACGGCGCTGCAGATGGACATCAAGATCAAGGGACTCAAGTTCAGCCTCGTGAGCGATGCGCTGGCCCAGGCGAACGAGGCCCGGATGCACGTCCTGGAGCAGATGGACAAGGCCATCGCGGCGCCAAATGCGGAGATCTCTCCCCACGCCCCGCGGATCATCACGGTGCAGATTCCCAAGGATCGGGTTCGGGACGTGATCGGACCGGGCGGCAAGGTCATCCGCGGAATCGTCGAGGAGACCGGCGCCCAGATCGACCTCGAGGACGACGGGACGGTTTTCGTCGCCGCCGTCGACCGGGAGAGCGCCCAGCGCGCCGTCGAGATCATCAAGGAGCTGACGCAGGAGGCCGAGCCGAACAAGATTTACTACGGCACCGTCCGCAAGATCATGGACTTCGGCGCCTTCGTCGAGATTTTCCCCGGGACGGACGGGCTCGTTCACATCAGCATGATCGCCAAGAAGCGGATCAACACGGTGACCGACGTGCTCAAGGAGGGCGACCGGATTCTCGTCAAATGCCTGGAGGTCGAGGGGAACGGGAGAATCCGCCTCTCGATGAAGGACGTGAAGGAGGAGGAGGTTCCCGAGGAGTTCAAGGCGCACTTCGCGCCGGTGGACTAATCCCTCCCGCCTGTCCGCAGAGAAACAGAAAAGCCGGCTCCCCCCCAGGGAACCGGCTTTTTTTCTTTCTGGCGCGCGGGATTGAGACGGCCTCAACCTGAAATTTGACGACGCCAAGATATTGGAAGCCCAGAGGGATGCGTCCATACTGTTACCGGGAGATGAATTCGAAAAATCGCATGGCACCCTTTCCCCAAAAAACAACGGAATCATCAAGGAGAGGCGCTTGAAGCGCGGGGCTTTGAGCGAATGTTCGAGCAGGGTGGGCGTATGAAACTGATCTCTTGGAATACCAACGCGAGGTCCCGGCAGGTTGGCCAGCAGGTGGCATTTTTGAAACGCCGAAAACCGGATATCGTCGCGCTTCAAGAAGTGACCCCCAGAAGCATTCCTTTTTTTCGAGCGGAATTAGGAGACATGGATTGCCGGTTTGTTCTGGATAGCTTCGAGGAGCACCAGGGAAAAATTCCGTTTGATGGCCCCAGGCGATATGGGGTGTTGATCGCCTCTAAATTCCCGATCAAAAAAATTCGCCGCAAAGGGATCCGGGTGCCATGGAAAGAAAAGCTTTTATCCGTCTCGGTTGAGGGGCCGGGGCCGAACTTCGATCTGCATAATGTCTATGTGCCGTCTGGAGCTTCACACGGCTGGATCAAGGCCGAGACGCTGGAGGGGATCTTTCAAGGCCTCTCGAAAAAGGTTCCGAAGCCTCGAATCCTGTGCGGAGATTTCAATGCCCCCAAATGGGAATTTCCTTCAGGCGAAACGGTCACTTGGGCGCAAAGAGATTCCGCAGATGGCGGGGTGGTCGTGAGGAAGCGCTTTCGGAATGGAGATGGCGCGCGATGGGATGCCGCGGAACGAAATGTCATGAGAGGACTCGCCGAATTTGATCTGCCCGACGTATTCCGCTGGCTCCATGGCTGGAAAAAGCAGGGCAGCAGTTGGTATCCCATCCGGAAAAAAGGGAAAGTCGTGGGGAGGCGGTTTGATCATGTGTTTGCTTCCCCCTCTCTCCATGCCAAGGAATGCCGTTATCTCTCGAAGGCCAGGCAAGGCGGGCTCAGCGATCACGCCCCCGTCGAAGTCGAGTTTTCGAACTAGGATCCAGACTCAATCGGCCTGTTGATCGGTAACCGCAAATCAAGATTCGCGCCATCCGAAGTTTGGATGGCGCGAGAGATGAGCGGGCTTGTCTGGCTGAATGACGATTAATGGGCGGCGATTGAACCCCTCATGCCCAGAAACCGGCCCGGAGCAAGGCGCGTTGATACCCGCCGGGTGATTTCGGGTGTTGGGTTTTGCAAACTTATCGGATAGACAGATTGTGCGGAACGACACTTGAAATGACCGGATCAAAACAATCTGGAAGAAAACGCATGAAAGCGATTGTTTATACAAAATACGGGCCGCCGGATGTTCTTCAGCTCAAAGAGGTCCCCAAACCGACCCCCAGGGACGGTGAAGTGCTGATAAGAACATATGCGGCAACCGTAATCGCAGGCGACTGTGAGCTTCGAAGTTTCAAGTTCCCGGTCTGGTGGTTCTGGCTCCCCCTTCGGATATACATGGGGCTCATCAGGCCAACAAGGGTCAATATACTGGGGCAGGAGCTGGCCGGGGAAATTGAAGCCGTCGGCAGAGATGTAAAACGATTCAGGAAAGGCGACCAGGTTTTCGGGCCTACCGAAATCGGTTTTGGCGCTTATGCCGAGTACAGGTGTCTGCGTGAAGAAAAGGCGCTGGCAATAAAACCGGCCAATATGACCTACGAGGAAGCCGCCGCCGTTCCGACCGGGGGGCTGAACGCATTGCATTTTCTGAGAAAAGGAAAGGTCGAGAGCGGAGAAAAAGTTCTCGTCAATGGCGCTTGTGGAAATATAGGTACTTTTGCGGTGCAGCTTGCCAGGCACTTCGGGGCTGAAGTGACCGGCGTGGACAGCACGGGGAAATTGGACACGCTGCGCTCGATTGGCGCAGACCATGTCATTGACTACACGAAAGAAGATTTCACCAAAAACGGCGAAACCTATGATGTGATTTTTGACGCGGTGGGCAGGAATTCGATTTCACGTAGCGTCAGATCGCTCAAGAAAAACGGCCGCCTGCTTTTATCCAACCCCCGTCTGTCAAATATGGTTCGAGGGCCATGGACTTCATTGACGAGCAGCAAGAAAGTATTTTTTGCGTTTGCCAGCTATAAAACGGAAGATTTAATTTTCCTCAAAGAGCTGATTGAGGCGGAAAAGATAAAATCGGTCATTGATAGACGCTATCCGCTGGAACAGACCGCCGAGGCGCACCGGTATGCCGACAAAGGACACAAAAAGGGAAATGTCGTCATCACCGTGGGACATGGCGACTAAGCCCAGCAACCTTCGGGGAATACCCATGAAAGCAATTGTATATACAGAATACGGACCACCGGATGTTCTCCAGCTCAGAGAGGTAGAAAAACCTGCGCCCAGGGACGATGAAGCGCTGGTGAAAGTTCATGCGGCGTCCGTCAATGCATGGGACTGGGATCTCCTGAGAGGCACGCCGTTCTTGAACCGCCTGTTCTTTGGGCTTCTAAAACCAAAAAAAATCAAGATACTCGGAGCGGACATCGCGGGGCGGGTGGAAGCGGTTGGCGGAAACGTCAAGCAGTTTCAGCCGGGCGATGAGGTATTCGGGGACATCTCCGGGTGTGGCTGGGGCGGCTTTGCCGAGTATGCATGTGCCCGTGAAAATGCGTTGGTTGTGAAACCGGCCGGTATGACGTTCGAGGAAGCAGCGGCCGTACCTCAAGCGGCAGTCCTCGCCCTGCAGGGTCTTCGCGATAAAGGACAGATTCGGCCAAGACAAAAGGTTTTGATCAATGGTGCGGGCGGTGGCGTGGGCGCGTTCGCGGTGCAGATGGCCAAATCATTCGGGGCGGAAGTGACGGGCGTGGACAGCGCGGAGAAGTTGGACATGATGCGCTCGATGGGTGCAGACCGGGTCATTGATTACACGCAAGAAGATTTCACCAAAAACGGGGGGCGTTATGACCTGATTCTTGATGTTGCGGGATATCGTTCGATTTTCGATTACAGGCGTGCATTAAGCCCCAAGGGAATTTATGTCATGGTCGGGGGTTCCATGTCGCTCATGTTCCAGGTCTTGTTCCTGGGACCATGGATTTCAATGGCCGGGAGTCAGAAAATGGGCATCCTGATGCATAAGCCAAACAAGGATTTGGCTTTGATGAAAGCGCTATTTGAGGCCGGCAAAGTCGTGCCTGTTATCGATAGACGCTACCCGTTGAGCGGGGTTGCTGAAGCGCTCCGGTATTTTGGAGAAGGACATGCCCGAGGAAAAGTCGTCATCACTTTGGAGCATCACAACATAACCTGACAAAGCGTTGCCGTTGACGGCGGGGAGCTGCGGTTTTTATCCATGTTTCCGGGTTGCGACGGGTTTTGGTTGGCCGGACGCCTTAAATTAATTGTGCCCGAACGACTTCATCTCGTTCAGGGCTTCCC
>CAMYJL010000148.1 GCA_947258645.1 uncultured Nitrospinota bacterium | reverse complement strand
ACGGCGCGGTCCGGGAAATAGACGCTGTTGCCCCGGAGGGCGGCTTCTTCGTCCAGCTTGGTTCCGGGGCGGACGTAGTGGCTCACGTCGGCGATGTGGACGCCGAGCCTCCTCGCGCCGCCGGGCAGGATCTCGACCGAGATGGCGTCGTCGCGGTCGCGGGCGGTGCGGGGGTCGATGGTGAAGGCCTCGAGATCGCGGAGATCCTCGACGCCGCGGGGGAAGGGCTCGTCCTCGGCGGGTGGATGCTGGGCGGCGGCCTCATCGAGGACGGGGCGGGGGAACTCGTCGCGAATCCCCCACTTGGCGATGATCATCTCCTGCTCGACGGCGGGGTCGTCGGGGTAGCCGAACGAGCGGGTGATGACGCCCCGCGCGTCCTCCCGGGGGGTGGGGTAGCGCTCGATCTCGACCTCGACCCACTCGCCGGCCCTGGCCCCGCCGCGCTTCGAGGGGGTGATCATGACGGGCCAGGGGATGCGCTTTTCCTGCGGCTCGACCCAGGCCCGGCGGCGCTCGACGACGAGGCGGCCCACGAGGGTTTCGTGGGCGCGCTCGATGATATCGACGATGCTCCCCTCGCGGCGGCCGCCGGGATGGGTTTTCTCGAGGCGGGCGGCGACGAGGTCGCCGTCCATCGCGCCGCGTGTCCGCGTCCGCTTGATGAGGATGTCCTCCTCCCCGCCCTCGATCAGGACGAAGCCGTACCCCTCCCGGTGGCCCCGGAACTTCCCCCGGTGGATCGAGAGGCTCTCGGGGAGGGCGAAGCGCGAGCGGGCGCGGATGAGGACGCCCTCTTCGGCCAGGGCGCGCAGGTGCTTCCGAAAGTCGGGGCGGGCGTCGGCGGGGACGCCGAGCGAGCGGATGATGTCGCGCAGGGCCATGGCCCGGTTCTCGCTCTTGAGGAGGGCGAGGACTTCTTTGTCCGACCAGGCGGTGGCGGTCTTTCGGCTCATGGTTTTCTTTTTCGGCTCATGGTTTTCTTTTTCGGCTCATGGCTGCGGTGTCCGGCGGGGTGCGGGGTGGCCGGGAGGCGATGGCGGGATTATGCCATGACTTCGGTGGAATGCACCTGGTAGGTGTTGATGACCCGTTTTCCGTTGAGCTGGACGCAGGTGAGCATGCCGCCGTAGGCGGCGCCGGTGTCGATGCCGAGCATGCGGGGCAGGAGGTCGAGCACGTCGGGCATGGGGGTGTGGCCGAAGACGATGGGCTTTCCGAAATCCTCCTCGGAGTGAAAAAACTCCTGGCGGATCCAGATCATGTCGTGATCGGTCTGCTCGTCCAGCGGGACGCCGGGGCGCACCCCCGCGTGGACGAAGAGGAAGCCCCCCGACTCGTGGCGGACCTGGAGATTCTCGAAAAACTTCATGTGAAGCGGCGGAAGGCGGGGCGGGCCCTCGCGCGGATCGACCCCGTAGCTCTCGAGGGTTTCGTAGCCGCCGTTCATCAGGAAGACGCCCGGCTGGTATTCGCCCCCTTCGCTCAGGTAGTCGAGGAGCAGATCCTCGTGGTTTCCCCGGAGGAAAATGGTGTTGGGATAGGCGAGCTGGAACTCGAGAACGGCCTCGACCACGCCCCGCGAGTCGGGCCCGCGGTCGATGTAGTCCCCGATGAAGACGATCTCGTCGTCCTTCTCGAAGGGGACTTTCTCGATCAGGATGTTCAGCATCCCGGCCTGGCCGTGGATATCGCCGATGGCGTACAGCTTGGACAAGGAATGAATCTCTCTGGGTACGAGGGAGGACTGTGATGAAACTCTCCCGGCGGAAGGAGCAAAACCATTGTAAGCGTTCGTCTTACATCAACGCAAGCTTCAGAATTTTCAGTGTACCTCGCCCCAGTTGGCCCCGGTGCTGGCCTCGACGGCCAGCGGGACGCGGAGCTTGACGGCGCCCTCCATCTCCCCGGTCACCAGCTTGGAGACCACGTTGAGCTCTTTCGGCGGAATCTCGAAGAGAAGCTCGTCGTGCACCTGGACGAGCATCCGCGCCCGGCGCTTTTCCTTCCTGAGCCGGGAGGAGATGGCGATCATGGCCCGCTTGATGATGTCGGCGGCGCTTCCCTGGATGACGGAGTTGACGGCGGTGCGCTCGGCGGCGTTGCGGGCGTTGCGGTTCCGGCTGGCGAGGTCGGGGAGGTAGCGGCGGCGGTTGAAGAGGGTGGAGACGTAGCCGCGCTCGGTGCCTTCCTCGATGACTTTCTTGACGAAGGCGGGAACGCGCGCGAAGCGCTCAAAGTAGGTGTCGATGAACGAGCGTGCCTCGCCCTGGGGGATGCCCAGCGTCTGGGAGAGGCCGAAGGCGCCCTGCCCGTAGACGATGCCGAAGTTCACGGCCTTGGCGACGCGGCGCATCTCGTCGTCGACATCCCCGACCGCGACGCCGTAGACGGCGGAGGCGGTGGTCGCGTGGATGTCCTCTTCGTTCTCGAAGGCGGCGACGAGGGCGGGGTCCTCGGTGAAGTGGGCGAGGACGCGGAGCTCGATCTGGCTGTAGTCGGCCGAGAGGAGGGTCCAGCCCTCCTCGGGGAGAAAGGCGCGGCGGATCTCGCGGCCCAGGTCGGTGCGGATGGGGATGTTCTGAAGGTTCGGGTCGGAGCTCGAGAGGCGGCCCGTGGCGGCGACGGTCTGGTTGAAGCTGGCGTGGATGCGCCCCGTCTCCGGGCTGACGAGCGCCGGGAGCGTATCGACGTAGGTGTTCTTGAGCTTGGAGAGCTGGCGGTAGTTCAGTATCTCCTGGGGGAGGGGGTGCTGCCCGGCCAGCCTTTCCATCGTGTCGATGTCGGTGGAGGGGCCGGTCTTGGTTTTCTTGAAGACGGGGAGATTCAGCTTCTCAAAGAGGATGACCCGAAGCTGCTTCGGGGAGTTGATGTTGAACTCCTCGCCGGCAATTTCGTAGATCTCCGCCTGCATGGCTTCGAGGCGGGTTTCGAGCTCCTTGCCCATCCCGTCGAGAAAATCCCCGTCGAGGCGGATGCCCGCGGTTTCCATCTCGAAGAGAACGCGCATGAGAGGGAGCTCCATCTCGGTGAAGAGGTCCACGAGACCCTGCTCTTCGAGCTCGGGGCGCATCCGTTCGGAGAGGCGGAAGGTGAGATCGGCATCCTGGCAGGCATAGGGGGCGGCGGCTTCGACCGGCACGTGGGAGAAGGGTATCTGCTTGGCGCCCTTGCCGCAGAGGTCGGCGAACTTGATGGTGGTAACGCCCAGGTATTCCATCGCCAGGTTGTCGAGGCCGTGGCTGATCCGCCCGGAATGAATGAGATAGGAGGCGATCATGGTGTCGAATATCGGGTTGTTCACCGACATTCCGGCCGCCTCGAGCACGGCCATGTCGTATTTGATGTTCTGGGCGATCTTCTCCAGCTTCGGCGAATCGAGCAGCGGCCGAACGGATTCGAGCACATCAACGAGCGGGAGCTGCTTCCCGGCCTCCAGATTGTCGTGCCCGACAGGAACGTAAAACGCCCTCCCCTCGCTGGCGGAAAAGCTGAGGCCGACGATCTCCGCCTCGCGGGGATTGAGGGAGGTGGTTTCGAGATCGAAGGCGAAGCGGCCCGTTTTTTTGAGCTCCTTGATCATGGCGGCCAGGTCTTTTTTTGTCCGGACGATGTGGTAATCGCGGCGCCGGGCTTCGTCCATCGGGGTGGCGGCGGGCGCCTCGGCATCAGCGCCGTTCTGCCCGTCATAGCCCGGAAGCTGCTCGAGAATGCTCTTGAACTCGAGCTCGTCAACGAACAGCGCCCGCGCGGCGTCGAAATCGGCGCTTCCGAGGCGGTAGCGCTCCAGGTCTTCTTCCACGGGGAAGTCGCGCCGAAGCGTCGCCAGCTCGCGCGAGAGGCGCGCGAGATCGGCGTTGTCCTCGATCGACTGGCGCTGCTTGGGGCGCTTGACCCGGTCGGTTCCGGCGAGCAGCTCCTCGAGCCCGCCAAACTCCTGAATGAGCGCGACGGCGGTTTTCTCCCCGATGCCGGGCACGCCCGGAATGTTGTCGGACGAGTCGCCCATGAGGGCCTGGATCTCAACGAATTTCCCGGGTGGAATCCCCCAGCGGCTCTCGACCTCCTCGGGGCCGATCTCCTCGTCTTTCATCGGATCCCAGATTCGGGTTTTATCCGTGACGAGCTGGGCAAAATCCTTGTCCGCGGTGACGAGGACGACCTCGAAGCCCTGCGCAACCGCCCGGTCGGCCAGGGAGCCGATCAGATCGTCCGCCTCGGCGCCCACTTGGCAGAGGATCGGTATCTGGAGCGCCTCGACGACCCGGTGCATGTAGGGAATCTGTGCGACGAGATCTTCGGGCGCGGCGTCCCGGTTCGCTTTGTAGGCGGGGTACATCTCATGGCGGAACGTGGGCTCCGGGCGGTCGAAGGCGATGGCGATGTAGTCCGGAGATTTTTCGCGGATGACCTTGAGCAGCATCCGGGAAAAAGCGAGAATTCCGCCGGTGGGCATTCCTTTCGAGTTGGAAAGACGCTGGCGGAGCATGGCGTAATAGGCCCGGAAGATATAGCCTGACCCATCGACAAGGAATATCCGTTTCGGCGTCTTGGCCATGCAGGGTCCATCCGATGCGGGGTTTGACGGAAAAATTCCGGCCTCAAACTGGCACGAGTTGACCCTAGCCGCAACACTTTCAGCAAAGGGCTGCCGACCGGAGCCGGGCTGATATTGTAAATCCTTGAAATTATTTGGCGTAATAGTGTAGATTGGCCTTCTTTGAAGAATCATCTCACGATGAACGCGGGAGACGGAACCACGGGTATCCGCGCGATGCGCCGAATCGAATTCAGGAGTTATCCGCAGGGAGATTTACCTGACCTTGAATAAGCCTGAATCCAGCACCCGGGACGAGCTTCTGGCGCTTCTCAGAAAGCACATCGACGAGTGCGTCTCGGCCCGGGACGACATGACCCGGACCATCGAAATTCTCCTCGAAACGGAACGAAAACTCCTTCAGGGAGATGAATCGGCCGTGCTCGCCTATCAGGATGAGCCGGAGCAACTGCCCTACCGCATCCAAACCTCCCCGGCGCAGATGCCGGAGGCGGAGGCGCCCCCCGAAGAGGCGGCTGCTCCGCCGGCCCGGGAAGAAAGCGCCCCCCCTGCCGGAGAGGCCGAGGAGATCGTCCTCCTGGAGGAAGACGCTCCCGCAAACGTGTTCGAAGAAGAAGCCCTTATTCTGGGAGAAGAAGAGCCGGCAAGAGTGGAATTCCCCGAGCCTGTGAATGAGGCCGAAGAGATCGTTCTCCTGGAAGAGGACGGCCCGTCGGCCGGGGCGCCGCCCCCATCGAAAGAGCCCACACTGGAACCCGAAGAACTGATCCTGGAGGAGGACGCCTACAACCTGGTCCCCGGGCAGTCGAGAACGCCGGAGGCCCCTGTCCATCCGAATTTTACCTCCCCCCGCCAGGTGGGCGATCTTCTTCAGGAAGAACATATCTACCTCCTCGACACGGAGGAGACCCGTCCCGTAGAGCCCCCCTCGAAGGAGGGCCGACCCAGAAAAAAAGCCGGAAAACTGGCTCTTCCGTTCCAGCAACCTTTCGACCCGGTCGAAGATATGGAGCTTCCGGGCCGGCCCCCCGTCCGGCGGGGAGCGGTTCGCCCTCAAAGGGCTTCCGGGCCGGCACCGACTCCAAGGAGATCCAAAAAAGACACGGATAGCCTCCTGCCCGCCACCCTCCAGCGGCTGATGAAATATATCCGCACGGGAGGCGCCGTCCGCTGCCTGGATCCCTGGAACCAAAACTGCGCCGCGTTCCTGCTCACCTCCGGCGGCGCGGCGGTTTTCGCCACCGATGTTTTCATGAACTATCTTCGAAAGTCGCTTCAAACGCTCCGCGCGCTCTTCCAAAAAAGCATCACGGAGAGCCCTTCGCCGTCACAGAATTCTCCCTCATTCCATGAGCTGGAATTGCGAAAACAGTTTCTCTCGAATCTCGTGGGCGCCCTGCAGGAGCAGCGGACAACCAGCCTCCATTCCGTGGATGGCCTCCGGATATCGGGGCGAACCGCACTTGCGGAGAGGTTCGAATTTGAAAAATCCACGATCAACTATATCCACCCCGGACTTTTGAACGCTCTTCAAGAACTTCTTCAAAAACCGGCGGATCTGTTTTTCCGGTCGGAGGGATCTTTCGCGGAGATCGCCGATTTTCTGGGCAAGTACAAGGAATTTACCCAAAATATGGGGGAAGAAAAGCAGGCCGGAGCGATGTTGAGCCAACTCGGACTGGAGGAGAACCCTTCCCGTCCCGCCGGCTCCATGAGCACGGCGGCGGCTTCAACAGCACCGGCCCGCTTCGATGACGCCAAAGGTACTCTTGTGCCGCCAGACCAAACCTCTTCTTTCATGGAAGAGGAAGAACTCCAGGATCTCAACACGTTCGACTTCGAGCCGGACGACAAAAATTCCATCATGAGGCTCGACGAAAAAGCGATGTCCGCTTCGGGCTTCAAAAAGATCGAAACGGGGGGCCGGCCCGTGAAAAAACCTGACCCCGATCCAACCGGTGACAAGCCGGACCCCGGTTCGATTTCCGCGGCGGCGAAGGAGGAAATTGCATTGTCAGGCGAAAAAATGACGGCCTCCTCGGAGCTGATGCCGGAAGAAGACAACTCGTTCGACCTGGGTGAATTTGAAAAACTGCTGGAAAACGACGAGCCGGAATCTTCGCCCGAAAAATAGACCGCCCGTCGACCGCGCTCATCCATTCGCCATATCGCCTCAAACTCGAAAATTGCCGGCCTTCAGGCGAATAAGCCCCTCCGATCTCTCCTTTCCCGGCCCGATGAATGGAATCCCCCCCTTCGAAACCCTCCAGCGGGCGCCGGATGATTTCGGGCTAAAGTATTCCGCGCGGCGTCCGATAAGAGATTGATGGCGATTGGCCGTGAATCCGCGAAAACGAGGGTATCGACGCCCGTGGAAATGTTGAGCCGAATCCGACGATATCTTGAACCGTGGAAAGCCCGGGCCTTGCTGCGCCTCGCGCCCTGGAAAACCCGGATTTCACAACGTTGGGAACCATTGAAAATCCGGCTCCGGCCCTATCTCGAACAGGGGGGAGTCTGGGCAACCCGCGGCCTGGACTGCATCGCGCCTGACTGGAACCGGGAATTACAAGAGAAAAATAATCGGCTGATGCTGGAGAAGCTCTACCACGATCTGGGTGGGTCAAACTACGTGGCGATACCGGAACGGCGCGGCGGGCCGGTCGGCATCGGCGTTATCTCTCCGATAGAAACGAGCATCCTCATCCTGAACGATCTCATACTGAACCTCTCTCCCTTCGAATGGAAACAGGAAAGAGATTCGCTGGACATGAGCAAACTGGCGAACCTGCCCGATAACTTCGGCGCCTACAAACCGAAATCCGAATAAAAGAAAACTCGCCAGGGCGAACCGCCGGGCCCCGGTTCGCTCTATCCGATTTTCTAGCGGGCGGGTGCGCCAGACGGGCTGGTCTGCCCGGCCGGAGGGGCAGCCGGCGTCTGAGATGGTTTGGGAAACCGCCGCCACGTGAACCCCAGATAGGTGAGGTAGAGAAAAGCGGCGATGAGCACCAAGCGAAGCGCCTGGCTCAGAACCCGCCTCGTCAGGCTCGGCCTTCTGTGGGGGCGAAGCTCGAAATTTTGTCCATTCATCGGTCCAACCCCGATTCCCGGACCATCTCCGATCCGGGGGCCGAAAAACCCGCTGGAGCGGTTCCGTCATTTTGACCTGAAAACCTTAGCCTAGCACTCCCCCCGGCAGCCCATCAACGCGGGAAGCCCCGCCACAGCCGGACTCCGAAAATCCGGCGCCCGCGTTCCGCGTCTTGCAAATTGGCTCTTTCTGATTCACGGTATACTCATCCGTGATTCGAATCATCCCATACCCGGAGAATTACTTATGCACATCGACGTTCATTGCCATATTTTTCCGCAGGAATATATCGATCTCATCGAAAAAGAAGGTGCGCGCTTCGGCGTGTCCATCTTCACGGACGACGACGGCCAGTTG
>CAMYJL010000147.1 GCA_947258645.1 uncultured Nitrospinota bacterium | reverse complement strand
CGCATCCGGACCTTGCCTCGAAGATGACCCAGATCATTCTGTCGTATTCGTACGGTTTTATCTTTACGGCTGTCGTGCTGGTGGCGATGGCGAGCTACGTCCTCGGGATGGGGATGACCATCACGGCGAGCTACATCTTGATCATCATTTTGGCCGGTCCCGCCCTCCAGGAGCTCGGGCTTTCCATGCTGAGCGCGCACATGATTGTCCTCTGGCTGAGCCAGGATGCGGCCATTACGCCGCCCTTCGCGCTGGGCGCTTTTGTTGCTGCGGGTATCGCCCAGTGCGATCCGATGGAAACCGGTTTCAAATCCCTCAAGCTGGCGAAGCCGCTCTATGTCGTTCCGCTTCTGATGGCCTACACGCCGATCCTCATGGATGGTCCGTGGAGCGAGGTGATACTCGTCTGGGTGGGCGCGGCTCTTGGGTTTATTTGCTCCGCGGCGGTGCTGGAGGGTTATTTTCTGCGGCTTCTGACATGGACCGACCGGATCATTCTATCCGCCGCGTCGCTGGCGCTGTTCTGGAACGGCATCTGGTTCAAGACGGCGGGGCTTGCCATCATGGCGGCCTCCCTGCTGATGCAGCGCGCCCGTCCGGTGGAGTTTCCCGAAGTGAGGGCGGCGGTGCAGGCGGACCCGGCCGAAGGCTGATCCCGGGCGCGCCGCGCGAGGATCTCTGCCGGCGCTTCACCCCAGAAAATATCCCCCGTTGACGTCGATCGTCACGCCGGTGAGGTGGCGCGCGTCTTCCGACGCGAGGAAGGCGACGACGCCCGCGACGTCCTCGGGCGTGCCGATACGCCCCAGGGGCGTGGCCGTGCGGGTGCGCTCGGCCTGTTCGGGCGACATCTGCGCGAGAATGCGCGGGGTGGTGATGACCCCCGGCGCGACGGCGTTGACGTTGATGTTGTTCGGGCCGAACTCGCGGGCGAGGTGGCGGGTGAGGCCGATGACGGCGGCCTTCGAACTGCTGTAGTGGGGCCCCTGGAGCACGCTTGCCGAGCGCCCGGCCACCGACGAGAAGTTGACGATTTTTCCTCTCTGCTGCTCGACCATGTGCGGCAGGAGCGCCCAGCAGGTCCGGTAGGCGCTCTTGAGGTTGTACTCGAACATCTGGTCGAAGGCCTCTTCGTCGATTTCCAGGGACGGGAGCGGCTGGCCGCCGCCGATGCAGTTGACCAGCGCCTCAATGGGGCCGTATGCCCGGATCACTTCTTCCATCGCGCTCTTCACCCCCTCGGGGTCTGTGATGTCCAGGTGGGCGGGGACGGCGGAGCCACCGGCGGATTCTCCCGCTCCAGAAGCCAGCCGCGCGGTTTCATCCCGCGTTTCGGCGATGTCCATGCAGATGGCGCGGGCGCCCTCGCTGGCGAGGCGGACGGCGCTGGCCCGGCCGATGCCCCCTCCGGCGCCGGTGACGATCACGGTTCGGCCCTCGAATCGGTTCACATCGATCCCTCCCGGAAGATGAAGATGGATAAAAGCCCCGTGGCAGGAAGGTCATCATCCTAGCCGATGCGGCGGCGTGCTGTCTCCGGGCGGCATGGTCGGTAGAGAACGCCGAATTCGGGTAAAATGGGACTCAGATCAAATACATCCTTCAGGGAGGTCGGAAAAGATGGCCCATGTATTTCAGTGGGAAGACGGCGAGAAGCTCGAGATGAAGGACGTGGACGAGCCCAGGGGATGGCGGATCCTGATCGATCCGCGGAACGCTCGCTCGTCCCATCTGAGCATGGGCAACCAGGACATTCCGCCGGGCGTGGGAATTCCGGTTCACCTCCACGAACGGGAGGAGGAAATCCTGTTTTTTCACGAAGGCTCGGGCGAACTCGAGGTGGCGGGGGAGAAGTATCCAATCGCCCCCGGGATGAGCGTGTTTCTTCCGCCGAACGTTCTCCACGGCCTGCGGAACACAGGGGAAGGGCCCCTGAAGCTGCTCTGGATATTTTCGCCGCCCGGGTATGAAAACGTTTTCCGCGAGATGGCCGGCCGGGAGTTGGACCACGGCGAGATCGAAAAGCACATCGGCCCGAGGTGATTTGTCCGGAGGGATTGGAAGGGGTGCCTGCCTACTTTTTGTCGGGGATCAGGTCGATGTTGTCGATCCAGTAGTACTGGGAGAGGTAGCGCACGCTGGCGGGCGTCATGGTGTGGAGAAAAGCCGTGCTATTTTTGACCCCACGCATGCTGCCCAGCCGCTGATAAATCGAGATATGGAATTCCTCCGGCGGAAATTTCGCGGTAACGGCGACGTTCACCTCGGCGGGATTTTCGGCCAGCCGGGCATTGAGCCGGTCGGTCATCCGCCCCGGCCCGGTCACGTAGCCGTAGCTCCAGTAGAGCGCCAGAAGAACGAAGGCAACCGAGATAAAACGCAGGGTAGGGTGTTCTATCCACCGTCTTCGCTGTGACGTGATGATTTGCTGTGTCGGCTTTTCTTCTTCGGGCATCCTAGGAAGGTCTCCATACCAGCCCCCATCTCTGAATCGTCCATTTCTCAAGCGGCACCAGCATGGTCCGGTCGGTGAACATCCAGATGAGAGCGATCACGAGGACGCCGAGGAAGACCTCCTCTACTTTGTATTCCGAAGCGGAAACGAAAATCATGAATCCAAGCCCGCTGTCGCCGCCGATCATCTCGGCCGCGATGAGCGCGCGCCAGCCAAAGCCCATGCTCATGCGGATGCCGGTGACGATGCTTGGAAGCGCGCCGGGGAAATAGACCTGGGTGATGACGTTCCAGCGGCTGCCGCCGAGCGTCCTGACGCTGTTTTCGTAAACGCGGGGCACGCTCCGCACGCCGAGAAGGGTGTTGAAGAACACTAGCCAGAAGATCGTGTTCAGCAGGATGAAGATCGTCGTTGCCGTGCCGATTCCGAACCAGACGATGGCGAGCGGCAGCCAGGCGATGCCGGAGATGGAGTTGGCAAAAATGCCGAGGGGCTCCAGGGCGTTGGCGATGCGCCGGTTCATGCCCGCCACGACGCCGAAGGCGATTCCCAACGGAAGGCCGATGAGCAGACTCAACCCCACCCGTCCCAGGCTGGAGAAGACGTGGTTGGTGAACATGCAGCCGGAGCCCATTGTCAGTGCATCCATGAATCCCATGCACTCTTCCTCGAGGAGGAAGATCGCTTCCCAGACCGAGGCGAAGGGCGGAATGTAAACCGGCGGCAGCCATTCGTTGGCGGTGTTCAGGTACCAGAGAAAGGCGAGCGTGACGAACGGAATGGCACCCAGGATGATTCGGCGCAGGCGCTGGCGGCCGAAACGGCGCTGGACGGCGATGGATAGTTCCTGGATCGTGCTCATCGCTGAACAAGCCCCCACCGCTGAATCGTGTCCGCCTCAATTGGCCGGAGCGCGTACCTGTCCAGGAGAATCCAGATGCAGCCGATCATGAGCATCCCGAGGATGACCTGATCGGTATGGTCGGTGTCCTGGGCGGTGAAAATCCACCAGCCGAGCCCCCGCCTTCCGGTCAGCATCTCGCCGGCGATGACGGCGCGCCACGCAAAGCCAATCCCCAGACGCGCGCCGGTGGCGATATAGGGCAGCGCACCGGGCAGGATGACGTCGCGGACGATGCAGTAGTTCGAAGCGCCGAGGGTGCGCATTGCGTTGACATAAATTCTCGGGACGCTTCTAACGCCCGAGAGGACATTAAAGGCGATGGGGAACAGGGCCGTGTAGAGGATGACGGTAAAAACCGTCTTCTCGCTGTTGCCCCACCAGACCACGATGATCGGGAGTATGGCGATACCGGAGATCGACTGAAAGAAGTTCATGATAGGGTAGAACATATCCGAAACGGTCCGGTTGAGGCCGAGAAGGACGCCAAATGGAATCCCGACGCCCAGTCCCAGGATGCTGCCGAGGATGAGCCGGTAAAGAGTCTGGCCGACGTAGTTGGGGAAAAGCCCCTTCCATATGAGTTCGCCCGATGAGAAAAACACCACGAGCGGGGCGGGCAAATAGCGCGAAGGGTTCGGAATGATGGAAGAGATGATGGACCAGACGAGCAATAACCCGACGATCAAAAGGAGGATTTCCGCCCCGCCTTCCTTCGTGAAGCGCCGCCAGCGCCTCGACGGAACGACACGCGAGGGGGCCAGTGAAGGGCTAGTCGTCGCCAAGGGTGGATACCTCCTCGCGGACGAGGGTGAGAATTTCGTCCCGGTGGTTGGTAAATTCCGAATCGTTGATCAGGTCTTTCCAGATGCGCCGGTCGCGGGGAATGTTGATTTTCACGGTTGCCTTCAGTTTTCCCGGGCGGCGCGTGAAAATGAAGCACTTGTCCCCCAGAAAGGCGGCCTCGTCCACGTTATGCGTGATGAAGAGAATCGTTTTCCGGGTGGCGATAGCGATCCGGTTCAACTCTTCCTGGAGGGTGATTCGGGTCTGAGCGTCCACGGCGGCGAAAGGCTCGTCCATGAGCATGACGATCGGGTTGGAGCACAGGGTCCGCGCAAGGGAGACGCGCTGTTTCATCCCGCCCGATAGTTCGTGCGGGTAGCGATCCTCGAAACCTCCGAGGCCCACCAGTTCGACGAACTCGGCGACTTTGCGCTGGCGTTCATCCGCCGGGACGCCCTGAATTTCCAGGCCGTGCCCGATGTTCCGCGCCACCGACCGCCAGGGAAGGATGGCGTGTTCCTGAAACACGACGCCCCGATCGGGGCCGGGCCCGTGGACGTCCACCCCGTCCACCTTGACGTGGCCTTCCCGGTAGGGGAGCAGGCCCGCCAGTATGTTGAGCAGGGTGGTTTTTCCGCAGCCGCTGGGCCCGACGACGGCGGCGAAAATGCCGTCCTCGACCTCGAGGCTGACGTTGTCGAGGGCGTGAACATCCTCTCCCGTATACTCGTCGGGGTAGTGGTGAGTGAGCCCCTGAACGACCAGCTTGGCTTGCATTACAGAGTGCCTTCCATACTTTTGGGACGAAGGAAACGACCGGCGCCCCGCATTATAGCAGGGCGCCGGTCGAATTTTTAACGAATGTTATTTCAGGTCTTTAAACCATTCGGGGTGATCTTTGATTGTCTTGCTGATGAACTGAAGGTCGAAGTACTTGGCCGGATCGTAGGGACGCTTCATCTTTTTCTGGGCGATGAGCTGCTTCACGGAGAAGCGAAACGCCTTGAAGGTGTTCTCTCCGAGGCGGGGGTCATACGTCCAATACTTGATGGTCCGCTTGAAAAGCGCCGGCGATACGCCCCGCACGTAGCGGACGCCGATCTTCACGACGGCATCGGTGTTTTTCGGATCCCGCACCCATGCGGCGGCTTCAGCCATGCCGTCCACGAATGCCTGGGTGACGGCCTTGTCCTTGTAAACCGTGTCGGGAACGCCGTGCATGCCAGCGCAGAAGCAGACATGGTCGCCGCCGCGGGAGATCAGCTTGGCCCCTTTCACCTTATCGGTCATGCGGGTCAGGTAGGGTTCCCAGGCCACCATGGCATCCACGCCGCCTGAATCGAACAGCGAAACGATGCTGGGGGGACGCACGTTGACCCGGCTGTATTTTCCCTTGGTGATCCCGCTTTTGGCGAGAACGGTCCGAAGGTACAGATCGCCGGTCGAGCCGAATGTGGCCCCGACTTTCTTGCCCTTGAGATCGGCGATGGAATTAATTCCCCGGCCGGGCCGGACGGCGATTCCGACCATCCCGTCCGTGGTGGGTTTGGAGAAAGAGCCGCCCACATAGCCGACGACGCCACGAACCTTGATGCCCCGCTCGAGAGCGGCGGGCAGGTTGGTGAAGGCGGCCGGTGCGAAGTCGATCTGGCCCGCCTTGAGGGACTTGGTGAGCTGCGCGCCCGTGTTGCGGACCTCGACCTTGGCGTCAATGCCGTGCTTGGCGAAGATGCCCCTGTCCACGCCGGCAAATACGATCATGCCGCCGTTGTTGCTGGCTGCGCCGAGCCGGAGTTTCGGAGCGGCGGAGGCAGAGGTTACGGCCATGAGCCCCAGAACCAGAGCAAAGGCCAGTGAAAAACGAATCCATCTATTCTGCATCGTGTTTCCTCCAAAAGGCGAAAAAACCCCCGTGCTGCGGTGAAATTATGCAGAGAACCGTCCCACGGCCCGTCCGCTCATGTAAGGCGCTTCAATGTCCAATACTTCATGTTTTGGGAACGGCATATTGTAGGGGAGCAATGTTCCGATATCAAGAACAGTTTCTGAGCTTGGGCGGACCCCAAAGTCCCGTTTTCCATCCTTCTTAAAACAACCGAAAACGGATAAAATTCAAAAAAACGGGCTTTTTACGGCTTTTGGGGCTTTCTCATCCTCCTCGGGTGACGATGGGCAGATCCGACCGGTTGCCCCACTCGTTCCAGGAGGCGAGATAGTTGCGAAGGCGGGGGTACCCCAGGAGCCGCAGGGCAAAATAACCGTGCGCCGCACGGTAGCCCGTCTGTCAGTAGGCGGTGATTTCTTTTTCCGGGGTGACGCCGATGGCCTCGAACTGGGCACGAAGTTCGTCTGCGGGTTTCATCTCTCCTTCTGGAGTCAGGTGCTTGAGCCACTCCTGCCAGACCGCGCCGGGCAGGGCGCCCCCCCGCTTCGCCCGCATTGAGGTTCCCAGCCACTCACCTTCCGATCGGGTGTCGAGAAGAACGTGGTTTTCATCGTCGATGGCCGCGAGAACGTCCTGGTCGGTGGCGAGCCGCTCGCGCTGCAGGTTGAATTCAAACTTCACAGCTTGGGGCGGTTCGGCATCCCGTGTGGTGGAGAGCCCGGCCCGCTCCCAGGCGCTATAGCCCCCGTCCAGGACGTGAACGTCCGCATGGCCGAACAATTCGAGGAACCAAAACCCCCGGACGCAGGTGTTGCCGACCATGTCGTCATAAAAAACAATGGTGTTCTCGAACGATACCCCCCGGTTGCCCAGCAGAAAGGCCCACATCCGGAGGAACGACTGAAGCGGGGCCTCGCTCGAATCGTCGCAGTTAACCCCGTACACGTTGAAATGCCGCGCTCCCGGGATGTGCCCCATGGCGAAGCGCTCGCCGGGCCGAGTGTCGATGATCCGAAGGTTCGGATCGCCGATCTGCTCGTTCAACCGGGCGGGGGACCAGATGAGGTCGGGGTTTTCATAGCCTTTCGGGTTGTCTGTACTCATCGATCATTTTCCTCATTCGGAAGCGCGGCGGATCAGGGCCGCAAGTTTGTGTTCAATCCGTCCAGAAGCCGCCGTTCACGTCCAGCGCTTCTCCGTTGATGTGGCCCGCCTCTTCGCTGGCGAGGAACAAAACGGCAGGCCAGACGTCGTCCGGCACGGTCAGGCGGCCCAGAGGGTGTGCCTTTGCCGCGTTCGCCAGCATCTCGGGCGGTGACTCGAAGTGAAGGCCCGTGTCCGCCGGGCCGGGGAGAACACAGTTTACGGTGATGCCCGTCTTCGCCAGCTCGCGCGCGAGGTTAAAGGTCATCGCGAGAAGCCCCGCCTTCGCTGCCGAGTAGTGAATGTTGGGGCCGATCCCGCCCATCTTCCCGGCGATGGAGGCGAAGCTGATGATGCGGCCGGAGGGAGAGGCCTTGAGCGCTTCGATCGTCTCTTGGATGGCGAAATAGGGGGCGAGGAGGTTGACACCCAGAACGTCCGACCAGTCTTTTTCGGTCAGCCCGAGGGTCTCGCGGATGGGCATGTAGCCCGCGACGTTCGCGAGAACGTCGCATCCCCCGAGCCAGGAGAGGGCGCCCTTCATCGTCTTCCGGATGTCGGCGACGTCGGTCAGGTCGCAGGGCGCCTTGTGGAGGCGATCGGGAGGGCCTTCCAGTCCCTCCAACCGCTCGCCGGGCCGGTCGGTGGCGAAGACATGCGCTCCGGCGTCGAGAAATCCCTCCAAAATCCTGCTCCCGATGTCCCCCGCCGCGCCGGTGAGGATCACTTTTCTGCCGGAGTAGTCAAAACGGATCGGCATCTTTAACTGTCCTCCCCATCGGAATTATCTTGGATAACCTGGGTAAGCGTGGGTTCTAGCTTTAGCATGGCGCGCCTTCCGGCTCAACGCGGGCC
>CAMYJL010000146.1 GCA_947258645.1 uncultured Nitrospinota bacterium | reverse complement strand
ACGCGATGGACCTGACCTACGAGCACGTGCACATCATCCACAGCGACCACGACGCGGCGGTGCAGTTCTATATAGACGCGCTGGGCGCCAAGGTGGTTGACGCCACCATCCGCCACGGGGCGCCCCAAACCAAACTGGAGGTGGGCGGCAGGCTGCTCATCGCGAGGGGGATTCGCGAGGGCGAGGCCCCCATGCCGGCGGGGACGCTTCCCCGGATGGGAGTGGATCACATCGGCTTCTGGATCGGCAAGGGCCAGTACGAAGAGGCCAGGTCACACCTCGAAAAACTGGACGTCCCCATCGTTCAGGAGGGCGACCTGCCTCACCTCCGGTTCCTCTATTTCGAGGGGCCGGATGGGGTGATCGTCGAGCTGATGGATCCGAAATAGCGTTTTTTCAAGAAGGCGGATTTTTCGAAGGAGAGCGTGAGCATGGAGAGAGCGCAGACGCTGATGGAAATGTCGAGCCCCGAGGCGGGGAAGATCCTCCGGGAGACGGAGCTGGCCATCCTCCCGGTTGGCAGCGTTGAGCAGCATGGAAACCACCTGCCGATGGGGACGGACTACTACGCTGCCGAAAGCTTCGCCCGGCGCGTGACGGGGCTGACGGGCGGTCTCCTCGTGGACTTCATCCCCTTCGGCGTGACGCCGCTGCACATGGGCTTTCCCGGCACCGTGACCCTCCGCGCCGAGACCATGACCGAAGTCTTCATGGATGTCTGCAAGAGTATGCACCGCCACGGAGCGCGGAAGTTCGTCTTCCTGAACTGGCACGAGCGGAACCTGCCCGTCGTCGAGATCGCCGCCGAGCGGACGCAGAACGAGTGCGAGAACGCGCGCGTGCTCATCGTCCACGCGCACTTCATCGCCAAGGACCTCTACGGGAAGCAGGTGGGCCTCACCCACGGCGGGGAGCTCGAAGTCCTGCCCGTTCTCGCTGATCATCCCGAGCTGGTTCGCCTCGACCTTGCCTACGACCCCTCGCCGCAGGGCCACGGGGCTGAGAGCGACCGCTTGCGCCGTGACCCGGCGGTCTATTTCATCCCAAAGGACGTGAAGGAGATGTACGCCACGGGCTGGTACGGCGAGATCAAGGACACTTCTCCCGAGCGGGTGAAGGAAGTGATGGAAGGTACGGCGCGCGCCGCCGCTGAGCGCATCAAGGCCTATTTTAAAATCTAGGGATTCGATTCGGGCGGGAAAACCCAGTGACCGTCACCCTCCTCGAAAATTTCCGGGCGGTTTTCTACATGCCCTTCTACGCGGCTTTGGCGCTTGGGGCCTTCTCCGCCGAGGGGGTGGAGATCCGGTTCCAGACCTCCGATGGGCCGTCCGATACGCCGAACGCGCTGGCCGGCGGAGCCGGGGATGTTTCCTGGGGCGGTCCGATGCGCGTCATGCGCGAGTATGACCGGAACCCGGAATGCGGGTTGGTGATCTTCTGCGAGGTGGTGCGGCGCGACCCGTTTTTCCTGATCGGGCGCAAGCCCGCCGGAGGATTCCGAGTTTCGGATCTGGCGGACAAAAAAATCGCCACTGTGAGCGAGGTGCCGACACCCTGGATGTGCCTCCGGCACGACCTCCACCTCGCGGGGCTCGACCCGGCGGACATCGACCGGATCGGCGATCGGACGATGTCCGATAACGCGGCGGCCCTCCGCGCGGGGGAAATCGATGTCATTCAGATCTTCCAGCCCTTTGCGGAAGAGCTTGTCGAAGAAGGCGCGGGGCATATCTGGTATGCTGGGGCGGATCGCGGGCTGGTTACCTACACGGCGCTCTACACGACACGGGAATTTCTCGAGCGGGAACCGAAAGCCCCCCTCGGGATGGCCCGGGCTATGCACCGGACGCTGAAGTGGATCGCGTCGCATGACGGAAACGAGATCGCCGCCTGCGTCGGGTTCTATTTTCCGGACTTTTCAAAGGAGCTGCTGGCGGCATCGGTGAATCGCTACAAAAAACTCGGAGTCTGGAACGAGTCGCCGGTGCTGGAGCGCGAGGGGTACGACTGGCTCCGGGACGCGCTCATTTCCGGGGGCCTGATCCGAACGGGGTGTTCCTACGATGAGGCCGTGGAGAATCGCTTCGCGGAAGCCTCCGCTGCTGATGATCCGCCGCCAATGTGAATCCGAATTTGGGGCGAAATGTCCGGGAGGTGGCCCATGACCGTCTTGCTGACGAGTGATCAAGTGTGGGGAGAAATCGAGAAGCGGATTTTCGCAGTGCTGGGCACGGTGAACCGGAAGGGCCAGCCGCGAACGGTCGGGATCGTTTATGCGGTCAGAGACAGGAATTTATTTATCGGCACCTCTCCCTCATCGGTAAAGGCGAAGAACATTCAAGAAAACTCCCATGTGTCCATGACGGTGACCATTGACAAACGCATCCCCTTCTTCGGATGGGTAAAAATTCCCCCGGCGACTGTCACCTTCAGTGGCGAGGCGAGTCTCCACAGCCCGGATACGATCGACACCGAAATTCAAAAAAAACTACTGGGCTCTCTCAAGCTCAGCGAGGAGGCCCGGGCGAATGCGGTCTATATCCAGGTGAAACCCGTGGAACATTTCTTCACCTACGGCCTCGGGGTATCGCTCCGGACGATGCTGCGTCCGGAGGAGGCCTGGGCCCGCGTCAAGGTATGAGACAGGGAGATCAGTGAATCCACCACAGATGTAAATATGGATTTGCCAAACGGTACTTTTCCTCCTATCTTTTACTTGTGGGTCGTCGCACATCCTCCCGTAATGCTGCCGAAATGGCTCCCCTTCCATAAATTCAAATGAGAAAAAAGCCGGCATTTCCGACTGAAGACGTTGGCGAAAAGTCATTCGGGGAGAGAATGTTATCCGCCGCCCTGAAGATCGGCGCTTTTATTATTATTCTGGAACCCATTTGGATGCTGCTTCCATTTGCGGGATTCCTTTACGGGTCTGTCATGCAGATGGAATTTCTGAGCCGGAGTCCGTACACTTCATGGCTGTTATATTTCGTTTTTCCGCCTCACACGCTCTTTCCGCTTGGTTTCATCCTCACCTGCCTTGGGTTTTTGATTTTTCTGGCGGGCGCATTTCAGGTATATGTCGCGAAACTTCTGAAAAAAGATTGGTAAAAACCGGTGTTTACGGGAAGTTCCGGCATCCGCAGTATCTGGCCCTGACTTTGCTCGGGGTTGGGATTCTTCTCACCTGGGGGCGATTCATCGCCTTTATCGCGTTTTTCGTCATGATGTGGCTCTACTTTTTTCTTTCAAAAAGTGAAGAGAGGAAATGTTTGGAGATTTTTGGTGAGGAGTACGAAGTTTATCGCCAAAAAACGTGTTTCCTGTTTCCGGGAGATGAGGCTGTTTTTGCCATTGGCAGACGATTTCCTTCGCCCAAAACCCGATGGGTCGCGATCACCATTTCTTTTTTGCTGATAGTGGGGATATCTACAGGCGGCGGCTTTCTGATAAAAGGGGTAAGGCCAGAATTTAGGTCCACGATACCGGTCGTGGGAGGTGTTCTGATGCCATCCGATGCTGGTGCAGGGACCGTGAAGCTCTTGATGGTAAAAGGCCCCGTCTTTCAAGCGTCTCCTTTTCAATGGGGGCGCGATCAGTTTATGGAAAAAGCCTTTGAGATGCTGGCTTCTTCCCAAAAGATAAAGCAGGCTTTGAGCCGTTTTGACTTGGGAGGAGGACACACATTACTGGTTTTTCTGACGCCGGGAAGCAAATGGCATGGCGGGTCTCGTAGAGACGATAGAACGGTGAGCGTCAATGCGTTCATTCTCGTCATGCGAACGCCGGTGGTGTTCACAGGCGACAACTTCAAGGAATTTCGAAAGAACCGGCGGATCCTGAAATTAATCCAGGCGCGGGAAATGCGATTTGGTCGGTTGGAGGCGGAGCAGGACTCGGTCGAGGGGGAAGTTACTGTTTCGGGCCCGTCTTTTGGAACTGCGGACGAATCTTTTCAAAGATCAATGGAAGAGAGGATTTGGTTCTTTTTGAGCGGGAAATAGTTGATCGCGCCATTATTCGAGAAAAACGGGAAAACGGAATTGGGAGCACATACATGCTAAAACCGGAGTTCAAGTGGGAGAGCATCCGTGTCGGGCAAGTGGTCGGCGAGAGAGACCTGACGGTGACGCCGGAGATGGTGGCGGCGCACTGCGAGGGTGTCGGGACGGATCGCGACTGGTACACGGGGGATTCTCCCTTCGGCGGACCGATCGCCCCGCCGATGATCTTCATGAATGACGTGCTCCAGATCATCGACGAGAGTTTCCAGCGCTTCGGAACCATCCACGCCAAGTCAGGCTACCGGTTCCACCGGCCCGTTCACGTTGGTGAGACGGTTCACGAGAAGGTCGTGTTCAAGGATCTGTACGTCAAGCGCGAAAAGGGCTGGATGGTCTGCGAGATGGAGGTGAGGGGAAAAGAAGAGGGCGATCTCATTGCCACCTACCTGCACACCTCGGTCCTGAGCCTGACGCGAAAGCACGGGGAGGAGACAAAATGAGCGCGAGTCTGCCCGCCCCCGGTGCGCTCGGCCCGGGAGACGAGGTTCCTCCCGTTTCGCGCGAGATGGGCTGGGAGCAGATCAAAAAATACAACCGCTACGTCACCGGTGGAAAGGACATGAAGAACATTCACACGGACGACGAGACGGCGCGGAAGGCGGGCCTTCCCCGCGCAATCGCGACGGGACGGCATCCGGTCTCGTTCATCGCGGAACATCTGACCGATCTCTTCGGTGCGGGTTTCGCCGCCGGGGGGGAGATCGACGTCGCTTTCGTGAAGCCGATCTTTCCGGGCGATACACTGAATGTGACGGCGAAGGTGAAGGAGAGCCTTCCCGAGGGGGATAAGACCCGGATGATCCTCGATGTGGCGCTGGTCAATCAGGATGGTGTTTCGGTCACGGTGGGGACGGCGAGCGGGCTGATCGCGGATTAACTTTTACCGAGGGCTTTTCTGACGAGCGGGACGATCTCAGTGAATCGCTCGGCGACGTGGACCCCGGCCTCGCGCAGGAGCCGTTTCTTTCTCGACGGCGCGCCGACGCCGCGCTCGATGAGCGCACCGGTGTGGCTCTGGGTGGCGGGCGTCTCCATATTTTCCATGAACTCGCCGGGGATCATGGCGACGACCGGCTTGGTGAACCCGCCCGAGGCGATGAATTCGGCGGCCTGATCCTCGCGGGCCGTTCCGGGTTCTCCGAACATGACGACGCATTCGGTCTCGGGGTCTTTCTCGAAACGCCCCAGAATCTCTACGAAGTCGGCCCCGACCAGCAAATCCCCCCCGATGGCGATGTAGGTGCTTTGGCCGATCCCGGCGCGGGTGAGGGCCATCGAGAGCTCGGCGCCCATGCCGCCGCTCCGGCTGACGACGCCGACGGGGCCGGGCGTGAACATGAGGTCGGGAACCTCGCCGCCCGTCCCGCCGACCTTGGCCTTTCCGGGGGACATCATTCCCTGGCTGTTCGGGCCGATGACAAGGGTTCCAGCCTCTTTCGCCCGGGTGAGCACCTCGCAGGCGTCATGATGGGGAATTCCCTCGGCGAGGACGTTTACTGCCGGGACTCCCGAGTCGATGGCTTCCAATGCCGCGTCCCGCGAGTAGCGCGCCGGGATGAAGAGGACGGAGAGATCCGCCTCGTGCTCGCGGAGGGCTGCCGCGACGGTGCTGTATACGGAAACGCCGCAGACGCGCTCGCCGCCCTTGCCGGGTGAGACGCCAGCGACGATGTTTGTCCCGTAGTCCTGCATGGTGGGGATGAGGCGGCGCGCCTCGGCGCCCGTCGCGCCCTGTACAAGTACTCTCGTTTCGCCGTCGAGGATGATGCTCATTCCGCCTCCCCGCCGTTTCGCTCGTAAGCGCGGTCCACGATGCGCCGGGTCAGATCCTCCAGCGTGAACTCCCCCTCGTGCCACTCCACGTCGGGCACCTCGGCCATGAGCTCGCGCGCTTTTTCCGTGCCCGGACCCGTGTAGCGGACAACGACAGGAAATTTTTTGTAGTCGAGATCGAGTTCCTTCAGGGCGCGGACGATCCCCGCAACGCGAAGGTCCACCCGCGCAAAGTTGCTCACGTTCGCCGAGAGGACGAGCCCGCGCAGACCTGGCTTTCCGAGGAGGGCCTTGACGGTTCGGTACATCTTCTCCTCAAAGGGGCCCGGCGTGATGTCGAAAGTGCAGGCGGGGCGGCCGCCCTCGCGGGTGAGTTGTTCTAAAGAAGAGAGGCCGTAGCCCCCGCCCGAGACCATGAAGCCGATGTCGCCGTCCAGCTCGTTGAAGCGGATGGCAGAGGCGTGGGGGTTGATCGCGTCGATCTCGCGGATCACGAGCTCGAGTTTGGTCAGGGGGCGCCAGCCGTTGCCCTGCTCTTCGCCGAGTTTCTTTTCGAGATCGGGATGGCGGAAGAGGGCCTGTTCGTCGAGTACAACGACGCCCGAGCCCGAAGTGATCTTTCCGTCTGCGAGTTCGGCGAGTGGATTGACCTCGACCATGCGGCAGTCGTGCTCGCGGAACATCCGGTAGAGCCCGTGGATGGCGCGGCCGCACTGGAGCGCGGCGGCGGGCTCCAACCCCGCGCGCTCGGCAAAGTCGATGCACCGGTAAGCCTCGAGCCCGCGCGTGATGTCTACGGGAAGCTCAAAAAGCTGATCGGGGCGCTCGGCCACGAGCTCTTCGATATCGACGCCGCCGGAGGGGCTGAACAGGATGACCGGGCTCTTGTGAGTGGGGTCGAAGGTGATGGAGAGGAAAAACTCCCGGCAGATGTCGAGCGCCTCCATGACGAGGAGGCGCCTCACGGGAAAATGCCGGACCGTTAGGCTCAGGATGCGCGCCGCTTCGCTCTCGGCTTTTTCCGTCGAGGAGACGAACGAGACGGCGCCCGCCTTGCCCCGCTTTCCGGTCGGGACGAGCGCCTTGATGACGGCCTTCCCTCTGAGTTCTTCGAGGGCGGCCGCGGCTTCGGTCGGGCTTGCAGCCACCCGGTATCCGGGTACAGGGACGCCGCTAGCGGCCATCAGATCGAGCGAATCGTTTTCGAGGAGTCGCGACAAGGGGAGTCCTTCGCATTTTAAATCAGTTCAGTCAGGTGGCCGGCGGCCATTATTCACAGAGTGAGGGGCCGGCTCAACCTGCCCCGGAATTCGGACGGCGAATCCGTCCCGGAAGCGGGCGGTTTTGAGGGCCATCGGTGCAAGAATCGCCGATCGGGAGGGGTTTCAATGGCCTGATTTGAGGGAGGATATGGGACAAAACCAACTGATTTTTATTTCCTTGACCGGGAAAACGGTACAGTCTAAGATCCTTATATTATCTTCATTTTGATGATCAGGGGACTATTTCCACCTTTGCGGATGCAAGGAATTCGGGGCGGAAACTATCTTTGCGCCCTTCTCCCTTCTGAAGAGGAGAGGTACTCATGTCAGGAAAGTTTTTACGGATTGGTATGGCCGCGGCCGCCTTGGCGGCGATGATCTTCTCGCTCCCGGTCGCCGAGGCGGCGCCGGACATGCGGGCGGCGAAGAAAGAGGGAAAGGTCGTCTGGTACACGGCAATGTCCACCAACGTCTCCAAGCAGGTATGCGATCTCTTCAATTCGAAGAAGTTGGGAATCACCTGCGTGTTTCACCGCGACGGCTCGGGCAAGCTCTATCGGCGATATCTCCAGGAGGCCAAGGGAAGCATTTACACTGCCGACGTGTTCCACACCTCAAATCTCGGGCATTTCCTCAACTTGAAGAAGAAGCACCTCATCAAATACGTCCCCAAGGGAGCGGAGAAATTCAATCCCATGTTCAAGACCGACCACGGCTATTGGACGATGTACCGGGCCAGCATGCTGGTGCCGTTCTACAACACCAAAAAAGTCAAGGCGGGCGAGGTTCCGAAGAGCTGGAAGGGTTTTCTGGATTCCAAATGGAAGGGCCGCATGGCTCACTCGCATCCGAGCTACAGCGGCTTCGTCACGAACGGGATGATCAACCTCGTGAATATGTTCGGGTGGGACTATTATAAGAAGATAGCCGCCGAGAA
>CAMYJL010000145.1 GCA_947258645.1 uncultured Nitrospinota bacterium | reverse complement strand
CGGGCGAGGGCTTCAAGACGCTCGAAGAGGGCGACAACGTCAACTTCGACGTCGTTCAGGGACCCAAGGGACTTCAGGCCGAAAAAGTCATCAAGGTAGGCTAGCCGCCGCCTCCGGATAAGTCTCCGAGACATGGCGGCCGGTTGCGGCCGCCATGTTTTCCTGCTCCAGAAGGCGAGTGTCCATGAAATCTGAGGGAAAAAATTTCGGGAAATGCGACGAATGCGGCGGAGTGGGTTCCCTGGAAGAGATTGTCTTGCCGGGCCGAAACCTGGACGCCCGCTTTTGCGAAAGCTGCCATCATGTTTTCAAGGATCGGCCCGAGCTCTCCAGCTTCATCGCCTTTCAATACAGCAGACCGCCGGAAAATCCGCTGAAGTCCGCCGAAACCCCCTGAATCTTCCCGCTCGCGCGGTTCAGAGCCGGTCGAGGACGACTTTGCCGTCATCGAGCGCACCGGAAAGTTCCCACCCTATTTTACCTGTTTGAAAGATCAATATTCCGGTGTGATGCGGGGGTGTCAGCCAAGCTGAAGCCGGATAAGCGGCCCATCATTCCCGGCTTCCGTTCCCAGAGATGAGCACCGTCAGAAGCGAGGAGAGGATATCCCGCTCGACGTCGGAGATATTGAGGGAAACGCCCACCGCCCACATGGGGGGTGAGGAATTGATTTCATCCACCCGGACCACCTGGCCCCTGACATTCGACAAGCCGGAGTCGAACACCCGGATTGTACAATTGATCTCGGTTCCGACCTTCGGGGGGTCCGGAACATAAACTCGGAACCCACCCGAGCTGAAATCCTCCGGCTGCATGGGCCCTTCCGCGAGTTTGGGAATCTCGATAGTCAGGGAAGATGATTTCTGATTTTCACCGAAGACATTCTCAAACCTGGCGAACTGTCTTTTGTCATACGCCATGTCGGACAATTTCCCGCGCTCCCTTTCCGGGCCAGGCTTCTGAAAACGACCCGGGCAAATACCATTGAGACAAGGGCGGAACACCATCTTACCCGGTTAAACCGGAAATGATAATCTTTTTTCCCGGTTGGCAGGACAGGGTGTTTGCCGTTGAATAGTTTCTGCGCCAACCGGTCGTAGAGACCCATGTCAACGTGCCGATTTTCCCGGCGGGTACTCAAAACGAAAAAAATAAAACCCGGGCAGCGAAAAATAAACTTTCGGTGGGAAATCTGCGGCGGCGGTCGCCACGCGGATTTATATTTTTCGCATGGCGCTGCTTTCATCGGTTGAGAGTGGCGCTCAGGCTCCCGGGGGCTTCAAGGGCGGAGGGTTCCTCGGGAGCCGCTTTTGTCACTCCTCGGTCGCATGTTCCGATTGATGCGCACCCGCCACAACGAAAATGGGTGGAGACAACATCCCGGTGCAGGATGTGCCGCATACCTCTCTTTCGTCATGCGAAATCATTGTCCCAGACGGTTTTCAGCTTTTTCATGGCATCCCCTGAAAGTCCCCCCATCGCCAGGCAGGAGACCGCCTCTTCCAACTGACCGGAGTGGGAAAAACCCACTAGGACGGTGGACACGCCTTCTTTCATGAGGGCGAAGCGAATCGCAGCCTGAGCGATGGTTTGATCGCCGTCTTCGGCGAGCCAGCGCAGTTTTTCCGCGCGCGCAACGTCCTTGTCGTATTCGGAGCCAGGCGAAAGCAACGGGGGAAGTTTATCCAGAAAGCCCAGCAGACCCGGGTTGTCCGTCAGGGCCCCGAGGGCCAGAACGCGAATCACCAGTATCCCCATGCCCGCCGCCGCCGCGCGGTCCAGGAGCAGATCGTAATTCAGCGCGCTGAAGTTTTCCGGCACCCGATGTCCCGCGCTGGGGTTGAGCAGGTTGAAGTACGATTGCATGGTGTGAAACTCACCGCTTTCGACAAGCCGGCGCAGGGACGCCGGGTCTCCCACCCCGGTGAAGCCGAAGAATCCGGCTTTCCCCCGATCCCGTAACGCCTTGAAACCTTCCAGGACGCCGCCGGGGCCGAGGACATCCTTCGGGTCCAGGGCCAGCCCGATCGGCCATTTTCCGTCCGGCGCGATGTAGTTGTGAATCTGGATCAAATCGACGGCTTCCCGCCCGAGCCGCTCGAGACTCCGTTCCACGGAAGCAATCACCGCCCCCTTGGGATCGGAAAGCTCGTCCGGCCCGAGGCGGATTTTGGTGGCCAGGGTCGCCTTCGCCCCGGCCGCTTTGAGGGCCCGGCCCAGGTTGGCTTCCGATTTCCCGCTTCCGTAACCCGCTGCGGTATCGAAAAAAGTCACGCCATGATCCAGGGCTTGTTTCACCGACCGGAGCTGCTCCGCATGATCGTCTCCCACCATGAGTTCGCTGATTCCGCCGGTCCCGAAGCCGATTTCCGAGACCCCGATCCCCGTCTGCCCCAAAGTCCGATCATTCAAAAGAAACGCCTCCCCGAAAGGGCGCCTTTGGGAAAGCCGCCCGCTCCACGCTCGTCCTCATTCGCCCGAAGGCGGAATATTGTAGCCATAGTTTACATGGTTGCGCCCGAGGTATCTTGCGGAACAAACATCCACTCCGCTTCGCCGATCGAAGTTCCCGTTCCATCCCCGTTCTTCGGCAAATAGATGAGGCGGGGGGCACACCCCGGCATTTACATCCGTATCGGAATTTGGCATCATTTGATAGTTGACCAGTTTGTTCGCTTTGCCTGTTGTTCGCGGGAGGGAATGTTTTGGGCCGGTTCCGGCTTCTCGTTGCCGCCGTTTCGGTTGCGCTGGTGAGCGCTCTGCCCGCCCGGGCGGAGGTGACGATCACCGTCACGACAACCATCGACATCACCCGCGACAAGACCATCGTCCTCAACCTGGCGCCAATTACCGTCACGCCCGATCTGGCCACCCTCGCCCCCGCCATCGTGGGTGTGGGCATCCCCGTGAACGTACCCCAGAACAAAGATTCATTCATCGGCCCCATCGACGCCGCGACTTTTCTCGCGATCCTGGACATGGAGCACAACGGTGCGGGGACGCCGCTCGACGTCCGGCAATCGGAAGGATTTCTCATCAACCAGGAGAACATATTCCCTTCGGTATCGGAAATATCCAGCGTCCAGACGCTGACGAATAACAATCCGACAATCGACGTGGACAATACGCGCGAAGCCGCCATCGTCGATTCCATCAACAACAACGCGGCCAGCGTTCTCGTCGATCAATCCGCCGGCGTCGTGGGCAACCAGCTCAACATCGACGCCCTCGCGCTCTCTCCTTCGGGAGGCGGCGCGCTCTCTTCTTCCGAGATGGAGCAGGTCAACACCGGAAACCGGTTCACCATCACCGCCCCGGCGGCCGGGCCCCATTCCACCCGCCTTCAGGGCTCCATCAACGGCAATTCCTCCGCCGCGCCCGGCCTCTTTCTCCCCGTCATCGGCGTCAACCAGTCGGCCGGAATCGGCACCAACCAGTCCAACAACGTCAGCCAGAGCCTCTCCTTCGGGCCGTAAGATCTTTTCGGAAATTTTTTAGAAAGAAAGCGAATCGGGAATCACTCCCGGCCTCCTACCGCCCGGTCATCAGGTCGATATCGCGCATGAGCATGAAGGCTTCGGCCTCGCGGCAGCCGGCCATGGCGCCGTAGAGGGTGGCGCGGGCGCGGAGCACCTCGGGGGAGCGGGGGAAGGGGTGTTTTTTGAGCTCGCTCTCGTAGAGGCCCATGATCTCGAGCTTGCGGTCGAGGTAGCCGGTGATGTCGATGAGGACATTGGGCTCGAAGGGATCGCCCGGGTGGGCGAAGTCGGTCTCGGAGGGGGTGTCGTACATCATGACGCGGCGCACGCTCGGGAAGCGGAAGGATTTCGAGCACGACCAGCCGATGGTGTTGACGGCGTGGTGGTCGCTGTGGGCGTCGCTCCGGAAGGGGAGGAGAATCTCGGTCGGATGCGTTTCGCGGATGGCGGCGGCGATGCCGAAGTAGAGCTCGGTCTCGGGGACGAGGTGAAGCTCGGAGACGGGCATGTTCAGCCGGAAGACCTCGCCGAAACCGTAGGCCTCGGCGATGGCGTCGATCTCGCGGTCGCGCCCCGCGTCGGCGGCCTCGCCGCCCGCGTGCTGGCCGTTCGTGACGAGGAGCCAGTGGATCGCCCAGCCCTCCTCGCGACGGCGCAGGAGGGTGCCGCCCGGGCCGAGGGTCTCATCGTCCGGATGGGGGGCGATGACGAGGATGGTGCCGGGTTGGGCGTTGATGGCGGTTCTCCTTTCAATTAGCGCCGGGCATCGAGGACGACGATTTCCTTGGACAGGCTCAGCTCGCTCCACCCGGCGTCGGCGATCTCGTCCGGCGCGGGTGTGCGACCGGCTTTTTTGCAGGACTCGCGGAAGAGGAGCGTGGCGCGGTAGTACTCCAGATATTTTTTGGTCGAGGGAAATGTGATCACCCTCGGGACGCGCTCGCAGGATACCTCGTCGAAAATTTCTTTTGCGGCCGGGAGGAATTCCGCCTCGATGCGGCAGGCGCGGCGGGCGGTCGGATCATCGCTCCGGAAGCCGAAGATGAGCTCGTTGAGCCGGTAGAGCTCGGCGGCGTTGGCCTCGGTGGGGCCGATGAGGTAGGCGTGCGCGCCGTCTTTTAAAAGCGCGTGGACGGCGGCCATCGTCGCGTGGGGGTCGTCGGCGTAGTAGATGGAGTAGGGGGCGACGGCGCAGTCGAACGTTCCGGGCAAAAATGCGGTGAGGTCGTTGAAGTCCAATTTCAAGAGAAGTTTCTGGCAGGAGGCTTCGCGCCCGGCGGCGCGGGCGAGGAGCTCTTCGTTCTTGTCGATTCCGGTGATGAGGCCGCCGGCGCCCAGGACGCTCGCCCAGGTCTCGAACCAGTTGCCGTCGCCGCAGCCGATCTCGAGCAGCGCCCCGCCCGCGGGGATTTCGAGATTTTCGGCGAGCCAGTCCTCGAGCTGGAAGTTGGCGAACTCGGTGTGGGCGCGGATACGGATGGCGAGGTGGTCCTTCACTTCGTCGTAGGCCAGGTTCGGTGCTTCGCTCATGTAGGTTCCGGTCCCGTTCGGCGGTATAATGATGGGGGAAAGATAGCCGAAACGGGGCCGGAACGCTACTTTCGGAACAAAGTCGCTCCCGAGTTGGAGGTTCTCCTCTGATTATGGCGTGAGGCTGCCGCCCAGGGAATTGGTAAAACTGCCCCCTGCCGGGCTCGGACCGGTGATCGACTGCACTTGCCCGGGGATGGGAATGAAGGTGGAATTCGGCTTCATCGCTACCCTTCGGGTGGATGACGACGCCAGGAACCGGTACTTCATCTCTTTGTTCGCCATCGGCCCTTTCGGATTTTTCTTTTTGAGGACGAAGCCGATCCCGCCCTTCCAAATCGGCATGAATTTTCCCACCCGCATGGTGTAGTTGCCGAGAGCCGGGTCGGCGATGACAACCCGATCGCCCACCACTCCCTTGACGATGACAAAATGATCGTAGTCCCGGATGGTAACCGGAACGATGACGGGCTGTTCCTTGCTGAGATCCGACAAAAACTCGAAATTCATCCGGTAGCCGATGGCTTGATATCCTCTTGCCTGCGCGAACCGCTTCATGTCCAGCAATGAAAACGCCCGGCGCTTAATAACGAGTTCCACGTTGCTTCTTTTGAATATGCCGGCGATGACCTCTTTCTCGTTGGCGGGCTCGCCGAAGTAGTAGGTGAGAAGGGTGGAAACGACGGCTGCGCCGCAGCTGAAGTCGTACTCCTGAAATACCAGGTAACGGGTTTTCATCTGCCTCAGGGTTGCGACGTTTTTGCTCAGGCGGAACTTTCGGACAGTCAGCGGGACCTGGGAGCCGTGCGCCCTTTGCACAGTTGCGGCGCTCAAGGCCAGGGCGGCGACGTTTCCGCATATCGCTATCTTTTTGGAGAACATTTCACGACTCCCTCCATCGCACAATGGCCCGTTCGACCGGCCCTTGCCGACTCAAAAAAAACGGCTTTTCTTCCCGTCCTCCATTCCCGCCCTCCACGAGGAGGGCGGGGTGGTTGTCCATCGGGTGCCGTTACGCGCTGGATTCTTCCAGGCACCCGCTGCAAACGGCGTTTCTGATGGTCCTTGTCATGGAGGCGCCGGTGCCGCCAAGGCCGCCGCTCTTCGAAAGCAGCACATCAATTTTCGCCTTGGAGGCGATTCCGCTTCCGTTGAGGGAGAAAAGGTTCATGTTGGCGCCGCCTGCGGGCCCTTGCACGATTTCCACAGGATTGCCTGTCGGTTTCCCTCCCTTCGCCTCTATCGACGTCGTTATCTCTCCGATTTCCACTCCCTGAAATACAATCGGTATTGTGGCCTCCTGTTTCGGCGTGTTTTTCGAGTTTTCATCTGCCTTCACACCGAAAAGACCTCCGAACAGTCCCAACTCCGCGAGGAAGTTGTTTCCAGGGGCTTTTTGCTTGAACGATCCCTGTGCGTTGAAATTCAAATTGAAACGGCCGGTGGAGGTCGCGGTGATTCCCATTTTCCAGTCCACCCGAAGTCCCTGGGCGTAGACTTTGCCCAGCTCGGCATCCGAGAGGACCTTGCCCCAAGCCCCTCCCAGCGAGACGCCGGGGGTGGAAAAAATCAGCATCGTGGATACCGCGACGATCCCGGCAGGCTTACATATTTTGTGAAAAATCTTCCTGGTTAACATGGGGATGAACCCCCTCGTGCTCTGAAAATACGGACGGGTGCAAATGCTATTCTCCGTACCGAATCCACGTTAATTCTGGCTGCCGACGACAACGTTCTTCGGCGCAATCTGGGTCACATTTCCGTTTCCGGAAATGGCCATGTTGATCTGAACAATCGAGCTGCTGTTGTTCAGATTCTGAAGAACCAGTGAGCTGGCATTCATCTGAGCGTTATCGGTCAGCTGAACTCCGGGAGCGTAGTCGGGGCGAGGAGGGGGCTTGCCGCCGCTCCCCTCCGTGTCACCCGCGAAAACGCCGCCCATCTCCCGGTCGGAGAGCAATTCTCCCATTCCTTCCGCCATGACCGGACCCGCCGCCAGTGCCAACGCCGTCAGAGCCGCGATAGAGAAAAACAGAACCCTTTTCACGGTCATTACCTCGAAATTTCCGAAATCAATAAGGGGAGGAAGGCGAGGGCCCGAGGGCCCCCGCCCGTCCCGCCGCCTGGTTAGGGTAGTGAAACTCCGTTATTCCCCACGTTGATCTGACTGCCTCTCACGATGTTCGACTGACTGATGCATCCGCTCACGTCGCCGACCGAATGCAGCAAATTGAGCTGGTAGTTGGACGCGCTGCGGTTCGAGTTGATGATATTGATCCCCATGGCATGCTTCTGGGCGCTGCCGTTTCCCTGCACGCCGCCAACGTTGGAGTTGCCCGATTTCCGGCCACCGAAGAAGACAGCCACTTCCTCGCTGCTTGCTGTGACCTCGGGATTACCGGTATTACCTCCACCTCCGTTATTTCCAACGTTCTGCTGGCTGTACAGCACCTCGTTGGACTGAATGATCTTCCCGGAGACGCTGTCACCGGCTGCGGCCCCGATGATGTTGGTTTGGGCGTTGTTCGCGCTGCGGTTCGTGTTGCTGATGTTGATCCCGCTCGCGTATTTCTGCGCATAGCCGTTCAGCTGGACGCCGCCCTGATTGGAATTTCCTCCGTAACCACCAAAGCTTTCGGTTGCGGCCTCCTCCAGCGCGACGCCGACATAATCGTTGTTTCCAACGTTGAGCTGGCTGTCCAACACCAGGTTGGTCTGAAGAGGATACCAGCCGTCGTTGTTTAAACTGCCGGTCATGATGATGTTCGTCTGGTAGTTGTTGGCGCTACGATTCGTGTTGATCAGGTTGAGCGCGTGGGCGCTATACTGTGCCCAGTCATTCAGCTGCACGCCACCCCTGTTCCCGTTCGTTGGGTTCTTGGAGAAAAGGGAATCTCCGTAGTTGTTGCCAACATTGACCTGGCTTTCATCAACGATGTTCATCTGCATCACCATGCTGTCGAGCAGGTTATCCAGACCGATCGCGATGATGTTGGTCTGCGCGTTGTTGGCGCTTCGGTTCGCGTTTATGA
>CAMYJL010000144.1 GCA_947258645.1 uncultured Nitrospinota bacterium | reverse complement strand
GTTTTCTGAGCCGCAGGTGATTGAATTTACGCGGTTAGAATGCGTTTCGTCGGGTTTTAATTTCGGCGGGATAAAATTAGCCGGATCGTCCAATCCACGGAAACAGCCCTTCAAGCCACCAGAAAAAATCCCGATGAAAACCCTTGCAGGACCGCCGGATTACCGGTAGATTCCATTATCAGGAGCATAAGGTCGTTTAGTCGTTTAAAGTCCGTCCCCCAATGCGGCCTGTCCTCCCCCGCTTTTTTTTGGACTGAATCATCCCCTCCGGAGGAATCATTGCATGAAGAACATCCGAAAGTTCTTCTTTGTCGAACCCAGCAGCAAGAGCCCGAACGTCTACAGCGGAATCCACATCCCGCGCACCGGGGCGGTCCTACTGGCCACCCTTCTCCGCGAGGCCGGCTACGAGACCAAGGTCTTCTGCGAGGACCTCGCGCCGGTTGACGAAGACGAACTCCTCTCGGCCGACATGGTGGGCATCTCCTCCCTCACGAACACGGCGCGGCCCGCCTACGAGATCGCAGCAAAGTGCCGGGAACGCGGGATCCCCACCGTGATGGGGGGCACCCACGCCACATTCGTGCCGGACGAATCGCTGGACCACGTCGATTTCGTCGTAAAGGGGGAGGGAGAGGGTCCGCTGATGGAGCTCCTCGGCGCGCTCCGCGAAGGGCGGCCGGTGGACGACATCCCCAACCTCTCCTACTGGACAGGCGGGCGATGCAGGGGCGGGCGGAAAGTTCACAACCCCAACCGCTCTTTCGTCAAAGATCTCAACGCGTTTCCCATCCCCGACTTCGGTCTCGTTCAGAAATGGGGAAAGAACTGCATCGCCTCGATCATGACCAGCCGGGGGTGTCCCTACGATTGCACGTTCTGCTCGGTGACGACCATGCTCGGGCGCGGCTACCGCTACACGAGTGAGGACCGCGTCCTCGAGGAGATCAGGCGCTACCGCGATCAGGACTACATCTTCTTCTGCGACGATAACTTCGCCGTGAACAAGAAGCGGACCAAAAGCATCCTCCGGCGGAAGATCGCCGAAGGGTTCGACATGGAGTGGTCGGCGCAGGTCCGCGCCGAGGTCACCGACGACACCGAGCTCATCCGCCTCATGCGCGAAAGCAACTGCTTCAACGTCTACATCGGCTTCGAGAGCTTCAACCCGAAGACGCTTGCCCTCTACAACAAGCGGATGGACGTGGAGCGCATCCAGCGGAGCATGGACATCTTCCACAAGAACCGGGTCAAGGTACACGGCATGTTCGTCCTCGGCTCGGACGCCGACGATGTGGAGAGCGTCCGCGCCACCCTGCGCATGGCCAAAAAGCTCGACATCGACACCGTGCAGTTCATGATCCTGACCCCGATTCCGGGAACGGTCATGACCAGGGAATTCCATGCCGAAGGGCGCATCCGCACCCAGGACTGGAACCTCTTCGACGGCCACTACGTCACCTATGAGCCGCGCCTCCTGACCCCCTACGAACTCCAGCGCGAGACCCTCCGGGCCTACCGGAAGTTCTACTCGATTCCCCGCATCGCGAGCCGCGTTCTCCGGGGGGACAAATGGACCGCCCTCCTCCGCTTGGGCGCGCGAAACTACGTCAAAACCTGGCGCCGCCAGAACCGCCATCATATCAAACACCTGCGGGAGGACATCCTCTCCGAGGTCCGCCGCCTGCGCGAAGTCGGCAGGCGGCGCAAGGCCCGGCTCGTCGCACTGCCCGAGGGCCTGCTCCCCGGCCATCTCGAACGTTTCGCCCGACGCTTCTTCCGCAAGCTGGGCGCGAAAGTGATCACCTTCAAGGTCGAAGCGGAAGGCTCGCTGGAAGAACTCGCCAATCGGGCGGGCGAGGCGCTCGAATCGCTGCGCGGGCAGGTGGACCTGCTCATCCTCCCGCCACTCCGGAACTGGGAGCTTTCGATGAGCGCAATCCCCATCCTCGACATCCCGGCGAAGGCTTCCGCCCCCGCCCTTCTCTCGCTGCCCGTCGAGGCAGACGGCACACCGAACTATCTCGCCTTCACCCGCGTGGGAATGGTGTTCACCAAAAAGGCGCGCAAGGTGCGCCGCGCTTTCGGCTCCGCCCTGCGCGAGATGGGCGCGGTGAAGCTGCCCGTTATCTGATCGTTCGAAGAGGCTAGGACCGGAACATGGGCTGTGCCGCAGGCGGCATCCGGCCAAAAGAGCGGCGCTGGAGCCAGAAGTTCCCGGCGAGAAGGGCCGCGCCTGCGATATCTCCCAAGAAGTGAGGAAAGAAGAGAAGCCCCGCAGCCGCAAATAGAGAGAGCCGCGGAATCCAGGCCAGGTTTCTGATCAAGACGCCCTGGACGGCGGCAGCGAGCGCGTAGATGAAGAGAAGATAGCGCCCCGTGATGTGCACCACCTCCCAGAAACTCCCCTGAAGCAGAATCTCCGGAAAATACACGAAACTGAACGGAACAACGAAAAGAAAGACGCCGTACTTGAGGGCGGCCAATCCCGTCTTCACCGGGTCGGCCTCGGCAATCGAGGCGGCGGCATAGGCCGACACGCAGACGGGCGGGGTGACGTTCGAGAAGGTGGCCGTCCAGAACACGACCAGATGGGCGGGCACTTTCGGCACGCCGAGCTGAATCAGCGCAGGGGCGGCCACCACCGAGAGGATGATGTAGGAGCCCGTCGTGGTGGCGCCCATGCCCACGAGCGTGGAGATGAAGCAGACCAGGATGATGGCGAAGAAGAGACTCCCGCCCGCGAGCGAGACCAGGATGGCCGAGAATTTGAGCCCCAGTCCGGCCAGCACGATTCCCCCCATGATGAGGCCGAGAGTCGGGATGGCCGAGCCGGCCGAGACGTTGTTCTTCCCCCCAAGGGCGAGGGCCCCGAAGATGTCGTTGGCGCTCATCCGGGTATCTTTCCGGAGCCAGCTCAGCACCGTCGTGGCCACCACCGCCCAGTAGGCACCCATCTCGGGCGTGCGCCCCGTGAAGAGACCAACCATGACGATGATCAGCGGAATGAAAAAATGCCAGCCCCGCTTCAGCGTACCCCAAACGGAGGGCAGCTCCTCGGCGGGCATGCTCCGCAGACCCGACTTGAGCGCCTCGAAATCCACCATGAAGCCGACGAAGAGAAAATAGAGCAGCGCGGGGATGATGTTCATCACCGCGATCTTGAGGTAGCTCTCCTCGGTGATGGTGGCCAGGATAAACACCCCGGCCCCCATGACGGGGGGCATGAACTGGCCGCCCGTCGAAGCGATGGCTTCGATGGCGCCCGCGATGTGCGGGCGGAAGCCGATGCGCTTCATCATGGGAATCGTGAACGCGCCCGTCCCGACGACGTTTGCCACCGAGCTTCCCGATATCGAGCCGAAAAGTCCGCTCGCGATGACGGCAATCTTGGCGGGTCCGCCGCGCCAGCGGCCCGTGAGCGCTGTGGCCAGTTCGATGAAGAACGTCCCCGCCCCCGATTTTTCGAAGAACGCCCCCAGGATGATGAAGGAGAAGACAAAGGTGGCGAAGGTTTCGGTCACAACGCCGAATATCGCGCCCATCGTGCTGAAGGAAAACTCCACAATCCGCTTGATCTCCATTCCGGAGTGGGAAAGCGTCCCCGGCAGGTAGGGTCCGAAATAGAGTTGCGCCAGGAAGAGGACGGCGAGAATCGGGAGAGTCCACCCCAGCACCCGCCGGGTCATCTCCAGGACGAGAAGAATCCCCACCACGCCGAAGCCGAGGTCCCAGACATTCGGGGTGCTCACGCGGAATTCGGCGTAGTTGGGGTACTCCGCGATCCAGTAGCCGAACGTGGCGAGTGCGACGAGAAAGAGGAAGTAATCAACCGCCGAGGGGCGGCTGTCGGGCGAGCGTCCCGATCGCGCCGGATAGCCCAGAAAGGTGAGCAGCATGGTGAAGAGGACATAGCAGCCCCGGTTGTACTGAGGCGGCAGGAGCCCCACCCCCGAGCCGTAGAGGTAGATCAGCGAGAAGGCCGCCGCCACCAGGTTGAAGAGAAGGCCGTCCTTCCCCTGGAGACGGCGGCCGGATGTTTTGGCGGTCGTCAGCATCTCCCGATCTATCCGCATGTCCCTTGAGATCCTTTCGTCAAAAGAGACCGGCTATCCGCCGTACAGGACGCCGGGAGAAATTCACGAGTGACCGCTTCAGCGCTAGTTGGCCGCCTTCGTTTCTTTGTAGAAGCGAAGCGCACCCGGATGCATGGGCGCCCCCAACGCCTCGAAGTTCTTCACATCGGGCGCCATGCCCTTCCAGGATTTGTAGCCTTGCTCAAGCTGCTTTCTGATGCCGGGCTCGTAGGCAAGCTTGAGAATCTGATAGACCGCATCGGCCGGAACACGTTCGTGGGCCACCCAGTAGACCGCAAAGAAGGGCATCTGGGTCTCGGGAACGCCCCGGTACACCGTCGCCGGCATCTTGTTGCCCCGGTAGAAGGGGAACTTCTTTTCGAGCTTGGCAATGTCTGTGTCCGAATACGGGACGATGTAAACATCATGGGTCTCGGAGAGCTTCGTCACCGACCCGGAGGGCATCGAGCTCTGCGCGAAGGCGTCGATCCGGCGGTTCGCCATGGCGCGTCCCGCCGCGGCGAATGTGAGGTACTGGGCCTTCACCTTGATGCCGAGGGCGCCCAGGACGTTCTTCGAGTTGAACTGAGTTCCCGAGCCGGGCGGTCCGATGGCGACCGTTTTCCCTTGAAGGTCGGCCATTTTCTTGATCGGGCTCCCCTTCAGCGTGATGAAGTAATGGGGGCCGACATACGCGCGCGCGACGCCCCGGATCATGGTGCCCTTGGGAAACTTCTTGAAGGGCCCCTGGTTGTGCTGGGACATGTAGACGTGAGAGCCGTAGCTGATGCCGAAGTCGAACTCGTTCTTGAGCATGCGCTTTGTGTTTTCGGTGGAGCCGCCCGTGGTCACCTGGGTGAGGATGACTTTGTCCAGCTTCTTGTTGAAGATGTTGGCCGCCACGCCCACCATGTAGTACATCACTCCGCCGGGTTGGCTCCCTCCCCAGGAGAGGCGGAGCTTGCTGTCTGCAAGGGTTTTGCCGGGCCCTCCCATCGTGACGCCCATAAACGCCAGAGCGAAGATAACGACCGCTACACCGAATATCCGAATGAATCGATTCATCACCCTATCTCCTCTGTTGCGCCGAATTTGGATTCAGAGGCCCGCCGCCGACGCCGAGGCAAGCCGGGAGAATTAATTTCGAATGAAGATGGGTAACGTGGCGCAGAATCCCCTCCCGCGCACTGATGAACGGATGAAAGTGCAAATACAGTACCGGCGGGCGGTGGCGAGTCTTCCCCTTGCCAAATATAAAAGTATAGGAATCAATTATTTAATAAGGAACCGCCTTTTGCTTGAAATAAAGATTCAGCGGGGGGGATTCAGCTTGATTGAGCTAAATTGGGATAGTGGGTTTTTTGTTTGAGACAAATTGCCCCTCTTCAACGCCGCGAAAAGGTATTCACCTCAAAAACCCGCAAGGTGCGCCGCGCGTTCGGCGCGGCCCTGTGCGATATCGGCTCGGTGAAGCCAGCCGTTATCTGATCGGAAGCGATTTCGCGGGAGGAAGGCGCCAGAGACGCTCGGCGTTTTGATGCGCCAGGGCGTGCGCCGCTTTCCCGGGAAGATCGGCCAGCCCCTTCCGCCAGAGCGCAATCTGGCTCAGGTAATACTCCCCCCAGTGATCCGCCCAGACGTTATCGAAGGCGAGGATGAACCGGTCCGGATGGCGGACGATGTGATTTTTCCACGCCGGGGCGAGTTTTTCCCCGTTAAACATTTCGATCCAGGGCTGGCGAGACTGACTGACCGTGATCGTGTTGGCATGTGAGGTCATGAAGTAGACGTTCGGATGGGATTTGATGAGGCGTGCCACCTCCTCCGGCGGGAGCTGCCCCATGTGGATCAGGGGGAAAGGATGCGCCGGATGCGTCCGGAGCAGGGTCTCGAACTTCTCCATCCACCTGTTGCGCTGAGATACGGCGGCGGCAAACTCGATGTGGGCGATGAACGGCCATTTCCGCTCGATCGCGGCCCGGAGCGGCGCCTGCACCTGCGGCTGATCGGGCCAGACCTCCCACTCGGGCGCCTTGTTCCCCTTCCGTGCGTGATAGAGGAGAACCTCGCCCAGCGCACCGAACTGCGGCATTTGAAGCTGCTTCTTTAAAAACCTGTAGTATTTCGGCCGGTTCGCCACGTAGGCCCGGCCCTTCGTCCGGACGGCGGGGGTGATCCGGCCCGGATGTCGTCCGGCAAAGGCGACGAGAGCCTCCGGCTTCATCCTTCCCCGCATCCCCAGAATGGTGCGCGAGACACCGCCCTTGTCCATCAGTCTGATCACGTCTTCCAGCTCGACGTGATGATCCACCTGGCTGTGCGCGTCGATAACGGGAATCGCGGCGGCGGCGGGAGAGGCAAAAACGAAAATCGGCAGCAGAAGGCCGATGAACGCCGCCACTGCTTTTCTCGCCGCGCTCATTTTTTCTTTCCGCTAGAGACTCTGCCAGAGAGCGCGCATTTTTTTCCGCGCGGCGGCGTCCGGCAGGGGCCCTCGGCCCGCGCCCATGTTGTCGAGGAGGTGCTTGGGCTTCCGGGTGGCGGGGATGACGCAGGTCACGCCGGGGGTCGAGAGAATGTACTTCAGGAAAAACTGCCCCCAGGTCGCCGCGCCGAACTCCCGCGCCCATTCGGGCACCTTCATCCCCTGCACCGCGCGGAACAGATTCCCATTTTCATAAGGCCGGTTCACGAGCGTCGCCACGCCCTTATCCGCGCAGAAGGGCAGAAAGCGCCGCTCGGCCTCCCGCACGGCGATCGAATAGGGAAACTGGACGAAAGCGATCTCCGGGTCCCGCTTGAGCCACTCGGTCAGCTCGTCCAGCGCGGAATCGGTGTAGTGGGTGATCCCGATGTAGCGGATTTTTCCCGCCCCCTTCCACTCGTGCAGGGTGCGAAGCTGGGTCGCGGTGTCGGAAAGGTTGTGGACCTGCATCAGGTCGATCTTCTTCGCACGAAGAAGGCGCATCGAGTCGGTCATCTGCCTGATCCCCGACTCGCGCCCGCTCGTCCAGACCTTGGTGGCGAGGAAGGATTTTCCCTGAAGGCCCAGATCAGCCAGAAGATCGCCCGTCACCCGCTCGGCTTCGCCGTACATGGGCGAGGAGTCGATGACCGTCCCGCCCTCCTGGATGAACAGGCGGACAACCTCCCGCCGGGGGGCGCGCAGCGACTCGTCCTTCCCCACATCGAAGGTCCGCGCCGTACCCAGCCCGATCGCCGGTATCTTCTCCCCGCCTTTCGGTATCGCCCGCATGAGCTGGGGCCCCGCGGCCTGAACGTCTCCTGCGCCCGGAAACGCGAGGGCCGCGCCCGCTCCCGCGGCGAGGCGGAAAAACTCCGCGCGCGTGAATTTTCTCTCCGGTGAATTTCGATGGGAAGTCATCTTTCTTCCTCTTCATTGTATATATCTGTAAGCGGCATTTTTGCAGACCCTCCTACAAGCTCTTCCAAAGATCGAGCATCTTCTTTTTCTGGGCCGCATTGGGCAGCGGCCCCCGGCCCGACCCCATGTTATCAAGAAGATGCTTCGGCTTCCGGGTAGCCGGGATGATACAGGTCACGGCGGGATGGGCGAGGATGAATTTCAGGAAAAACTGCCCCCAGGTCGCCGCGCCGAACTCTCCCGCCCATTCGGGCACCTTCTTCCCCTTCACCGCGCGGAACAGCCGCGCGCGCGCGTAAGGAAGGTTCACGAGGACTGCGACACCTTTATCGGCGCAGAGGGGGAGCAGCTTCTTCTCGGCGGCGCGCACCTTGATGTTGTATTGGAACTGCACGAAGTCGAGCGGCTCTTTCTCGATCACGCTGGCGAGATCGTCGTTGGCGGACGGCCGGAAATGGGTGATGCCGACGTAGCGGACTCTTCCCGCCGCCTTCAAGTCCCGGAGGGTTCGAAGATGCACGTCCGTATCCTTCAGGTTGTGGACCTGCTCCAGCTCTATCTGGTTCTTCTTATAAAGCCG
>CAMYJL010000143.1 GCA_947258645.1 uncultured Nitrospinota bacterium | reverse complement strand
CTACCTGCACCGCCCCGTTGATCGCCACCATGTTCTCGATTTGCCCGATGCGAAAGGGATCGTTGGTATATTCGATAGGATGGAACTCGATGGCCGGGTTCCGGTCTATGAAGTCGTAGAGCCTTTGGGTTCCCCGGCAGAAGCTGGTGACGATCTTACCCGGGTCTATGGTCTTTCGCGCCCCGGTGATACATCCCCGCTCGATGAGGTCGATCATCCAGTCGGTGAAAAGCTCGGTATGGATGCCCAGATCCTTCCGATCGGTGAGGAACTCGACCGCCGCCGCCGGTATCGCCCCACCCCCCACCTGGAGGCAGTCGCCGTCACGGACCAGGGAGGCGACATTTGCCCCGATCCGCTTAGGAACCTCGCCGATCCGCGGGCGCGGCTGCTCGGCCAGGGGATAGTCCACCTCGATGACGGCGTCGGCGCGTTCCAGCGGAAAGCGAACGGGCCCGCACGTCCTAGGCATCCGGCGGTTCACCTCGGCGATGACAGTCCGCGCGGCTCGGCAGGCGGCCTCCATGAAGCCAATGTAGGCGCCGTAGCTGCAGGTTCCGTCCTTGTCGGGCGGCGCGGTGGAGACAACGGCGACGTCCAGCCGACGCGCTTCCTCGAAAAAAAGCCGGCCGATCTCGTAAAAGTAGGCGGGGGTGAAATCCGCCCGGCCCTCGGCGACCGCCTCACGCGCCGCCCGGGGGACGAGCATGGTATTCAGGCGGATTCGCCTGGCCATGTCGGTCCCCGTGTCGGGTGTTTGGCCCAGGAGACGCATGTGCATGATCTCAACGCCCTCGAGCTCATCCGCCCGGCCGTAGAGTGCCTCGAGAAACGCCACCGGGGCGCTCGCGTTCGCGCTGATCGCTACCTTGTCGCCCGGGCGCACCAGCGCCGCTGCCTTTTCGGCGGTGCATACATTCGCTCGGGGATGAAGGTTCTGGATGGAAGGTTCAGGCCCCGCTGTCATCGAAGCTTTTCCGCCTATATAATTCTAATTGGCTGGCTCAGAGTCCAATATAACCTAACAAAGGGCAGGTCACCTTGTGCGTGGCGAATTACTAATTTTACAGAGGAGTAGGAAGGGAAGAACAGAGTTCAATTTCCCTGATAATTCCCTGTTCCGTTTTTGGTCGGATTTCTTCAAAGCCGTTGAGTTAGGGGGAATTCCGCTGAAAATTGGTCGAATCCGGGGGGCAAAATTGAAAAAATTCCCTGTCCATGGTGAATTACTAATCAAGCGGCGATAGGAGTCTAAGAAAACTCCTGCAATGTGCACGCCGCGCAAATTTGCCCAATTTCGCGCGGGTAAGTGGACTCTCACCAGCTGCCTCCCTGGGTGTTTTTATATCCAGCGCCTGATGGACCCGGTGAGCGCTGCAGTAATCCTGAAACTCCTCCAGCTTCTCTTCTATTTCAAGAATCCGTAAATTGGCCCTCCACCGGTGGTAGCGGACCAAAGGGCCATGATCTGAATTGAGATGGCGAGACCCGCCAATACCAATCGTGGCTTGATTAAACATACGACATAGAGCGGGATCGTCGACATCGCCTTTGTGCACCCCGAAGCCGATGATGCGCCGGGTGAACTGGTCCATGACAACCAGGACCCAGTGGGATTTGAGGAAAATGGACTCACACCGGAAAAGTTCGACGCCCCAAAGACTGTCCTTCATATGACCGACGAAGATAAGCCATGAGGGTACATCTTTTGGGTCCAGGCGATAATGTTTGGCGAGGACGTGCCTGATGACATCCTTATCGATATCGATGCCAAAGGTTCTTGCGATTTCCTTTGCGATTCTGGGACATCCAAACCGGGGATTTCGGCGTTTCATCTCCAAAATGAGCTGAACGAGTCGTGACGAAGGTCCCTTGGGTCCTGGTTTTCTTCTTCCGGATGAGTAGGGGAGGCGATATTTTCGCTTCCTGAGTACTTGTGAGGTTTCAGGATCGTCGATGGCCAGATGACAATTGAAGATCGGGAGGTGCGCCGTGGGCCGAGAAGGGTGGCCAACAAGCCTAGATAGAGCCGGTCAAAAGGCGTGAGATTAGATGCCCGTTTGCGGGTGCGCCCCACAATAAGGAGCTGCTTTTTCAGGAGAAGATTTTCGGAGACAAGAGTCTTCGCGCCACCATGCCCGAGAAGTTTGGCAATTGCCGCCAGAAATGTGGGCGAAGAGCAGAAATAGGATTTTCATACCGGGAGAGGTTAAGGAGAATTGATTATGGGAACAAGGCGACGAATGACCTCAATTCAAGCTACAATTTCTAATTCGCCTTGCACGGGAAGGGATTGGGTGCCTTGGCCCGGGACGAGGACGTCTGACGCTTTTGGGACGGGAGGAGGGGAAACCGTATCTTGAATCCAGGAAATCTTTTGAAGCTTCAAATGCTGGCGGTATTGGTGGCCTGTTTCCTCGCGTTGCCTGCCCTTTCCCAATCCACTACAGCGGGTGCTGTCATCGATTCGGTCATGGAGGCCTACGGAGGGCGCCGGGCTCTTCTCGCGGTGCGGGCCTACCGTCTGGATGGGGTCTTGCGCGCCCACGTTCGGAAAAGGAACGCCGAGGTCGTCCGGATCGTGCGGAGACCGCTCGATTTGGATGTCATGATCCGCTACCCCTCCGGGATGGAGATCCGCCGGAACGCCGCCGGGGGGGCATGGCGGGGGGGTTCCCCCCATACGCTGGTCCCGGTCCAGGGACCGATGCGAGGAGCGGTGGTTCTCCAGGCGGCGCGCGCCAACCTTCCGTGGCTCCTTGAGGAAATGAGGGGACGGGCGCGGCTCTCCAGATCGGCCAGTGGCTTTTACGTCCTGGAGATACCCGTCGAGGAGGGGTTGCTTCTGATCGTCTTCGTGGATGGGGCGACCCGCCGGATTGTGCGGAGCGAGTCGGTGGTGAAAGCCGGAAAGAGGGAAATCCGGTTTCAAACCCAATATTCGGACTTCAGAAAGGTCAAGGGGGTGCTGTTCCCCTTCCGCGAGGAGACCTATGTCTCGAATGTGCACACCGGAACCACTGTGGTGAATCGCATTCGGGTCAATCCTCCGGACGAGGGGCTGAAATTGCCAATTCCCCCGGGTCACCCGGGCGGGGAGCGCCGCCTGAAATTCTCCTCTCTGCCCTGAGACGCCTGTGCTCGGCAAAAAATGGATCCTTTTCGAAAATAGTACTTTAACCGAGTCGATTGTGAGGCTTATTGCGTGGCATGATCCGGCTGTACTGGTCCAGCGAAATTTAGGGTTGTCTCACCCCAGCGTAATGCCTTTATTTATAGACGTTTATTGCATCCTCCGAAGATCCTGTGCGGGACGACAGAAGACGTCAATTCCGGCTAAAATCAGTAATTCGCCATGAACAGGACGAATTCCTTCATGGTGAGTGAAGCCTTCCCCAACAATATATTCAGTTAGGTCATGACGAAAAGAGAGGGGTAACCCGAAGCTTCATTGGACGACTACACGCCAAGACCACGAACTGGCAAAATTCTAATGCAATCAATAGGCTCGAGCTTTCGGGAGGCACAAATGGGCTGGAGTCCCGAAATTATCGAATTTCGAATATTTTTGAATCCCGGTATAGGTATGAGTCCTAACCGAAGAAGAGCTCGGCCACTTGATAGAAATCCTCTCGGAGCTCATTCACCTTGCCCTTGACCTCTCCCAAAGGGATCGGGACCATATCAAGCCCCCGCAGAGCGACCATGACACCCCATACGCCTTCGTGCGCCAGTTCGGCTGCCCGTACACCCAGCCGTGTCGCCAAAACGCGGTCGAAGGGAGCAGGTGGACCGCCGCGCTGGATGTGCCCCAGAATGACAGCGCGGGTGTCGATTCCCATTCGACTGTTGAGCTCCCTGGCCAAATACTCACCGATACCGCCGAGCTGAACGTGGCCGAACTCGTCCACATCCTTGCTTTGTGTAACAAAATCTTTCATCCCTTTCGGCTTCGCTCCCTCTGCAACGACTACATTCGCGAAGTTTCGCCCGCGCTGAAAACGCTTGTCTAGCTCTTTCACTACTTCTTCGAAATCGAAGGGCCTTTCTGGAACCAGAATCAGATCCGCCCCTCCGGCAATTCCCGCGTAAGTGGCCAACCAACCCGATTGGCGCCCCATCACCTCAAGGACGATGATGCGGTCGTGCGCCTCAGCCGTTGTTCGCAGACGGTCAATGGCGTCGGTGATGACTCCAACAGCGGTGTGAAACCCGAAGGAGAAGTCCGTCGTTCCGACATCGTTGTCGATTGTCTTTGGGACGCTGATGACGTTCAGCCCCTCTCGATTGAGAGCTTCGGAAACACTCAGCGTGTCTTCTCCGCCCACGGCGATGAGTCCATCCAGGCCAGCTGCCTTCCAGTTCTCCTTCAGCTTTTCAACATGGGAAGGATCCTTGAACGGGTTCGTCCGAGAACTCCCCAGAATAGTCCCTCCTTGGTTATGGGTCCCAGCGACCATTTCGGGGGTGACATTGACAAATTCACCCTCGATCAATCCTCTCCAACCCCGACGGATCCCGACGGTCTCAGTACCCTTGCGCAGGTTAACCACTACCACAGATCGGATGACACAGTTTAAGCCTGGACAATCTCCTCCTCCTGTCAAAATTCCCAGTCTCATGGCTAGATTCCTATCCTTTTTTAGTTGGGCGAGTTTGTGGCTACCCTTTAGTTTCGGTCCCAAGTATACGAATTACAAGCCATAGAGTGGATGTCTTATTACAACCGAAGCAGACCGCATTTATCGTTGAATCCCGGAATTCCTGGGAAGACAGGTCGTGCCCCCGGACCCTTACAAGGGGACAGGCATCAGATAGAAGAGGATAAAAAGAGGGTCTCCAAGCCAGTGCTGAATGGGCTTCACTACGATTATCGGCTCCTGCCCATCGCGGGCCTGAAAAGGGATGGAGTTATTGCAGAGCAAAGGTACCTGGACACTTTGCCGGGGGCTACTTCACACTGAGGTTTATGGCTAAGAAAAGTGGGAATATGTCAATGTAATCAATGGTTTCAATTTTTTGGCGGCACGACGAGATGTACAAGGATTATTCACGGACCGGAAATGGCTTTTGAACTCCCTCTCCTCCGCCATTTCCGATAATCAAGATTCTCCCGGTATCCCTGCAGATGATATTTTCTGCTTTCCCATTCTTCAAGCTTACCCTAAATTTTTGAGTCGTTCTGAAGCCAGGCTGAATACCGCCATTCAAATCATTAGATATGTACACAATCCCTCTTTCTCTTATGCTTTGAGCTCCCGGAACGCTACATTGGACTTTAACCATTGAAAACGTGGCTTTGCCCACGTGACGATAAGTAAAAATGACAACTGCGAATTTGCCCTCGTCGCGGATGGAATCAATTTGAACCTCAGCTGATGCAATTGATTTGGCAAGTATCAAAAAGAGAAAAGAAGAAACGAAGATAAACTTGGTACATCGTATTGAAGCATTCATCCTGGCACCCTTCTCTCGAATAGCAGGCCTATTTATGGGATATCAAGTCATTACGTAATTGAGCCAGATCTTTGACGCGATCACCTTTGGATATGCGTAGGCGATAGCCAAAGGTATCCAGGTGCTTTTTTGTATATGTCCCTAGCTCTTCATGATCCAGACCCACCATGAAAGCTTGCGATACGCCAATTTACTTTTTGATCTTCCATTTGTCATTAGATCCCCGACATGCTGTTCCATACGCAACATCGGTCATGCCATTAAAATTAATGGTCTGCTGTATATCGCTACAAAGAGAGCCCGCTTCATCCCAGTGGTGAGGAGAAACGGTGATTGTTCCCCTCCTCCCTGAATCTAGATTGCGCCACTGGATAATGGTCCCGGCAAGTGCTTGCTCGAGTGCAAAGCGAGTGAGATTTGCCATTTCGACGCGGTCGGATTTTCCTGGCTTCACTCGGATCGACTTGGAATACATGTCCTCGAGAATGAGCCATTCGGGTGGGTCTTCGCCACCCGACTCATCGATCTGATTTGGAAATTCAGTCCAATAAAATCTCTGGGGTTGCAAAACACTCCTTTGAAAGACGCGATAGAATTTTTTGGAAACTCCTTTTGTTCGGGTTGACTCCCTGGGTGATAACCCGGGTGCCAGAACAGGTGTGGCGTACAACCGACCTTGGGCGGAAACATCAGCCGGTGGCGCGTGGTATCCCGTTTCCTCCCCATATGCAGGCTCAACGTTCTTGGCGGGAAGAGGGTGGTAGCCGGTCTCAGGTCCGTAAAGGGGATTAGGAAAAGAACCGTTGGAAGTCCAGGCTACACCTAAGAATAAAAATCCCTCCATTAAAAGAGCGGCGATTGCAGCCATTAGAATTTTCATGGCTTCCCCCTTCCGCGAATACATTCAGAATGATTCATAGCCTTCCAGGCTGGCAAACGCCCCAACCTCGTTTTCGTTCCCATAGCCGGAGATCATTCAACCCAAGGAAACGAAAAAACGAGCAATCAAAACTTTTACGGTCGAAGATCCATTCAATTAATAAAAGGTGAAATATTCAAAAAGAGCAACTTCATGACGGAAAGATTATTGGACCTAGGCCCAATTTCTCCTCCGCTTTCCCATCTATGTTTTTCTCATACTGGCTAATAGTCACTATACGCCTATACAGATGAAAATAGCTTGCCCAGTAAATGATTGAAAAACAAATGTAAACGATATTTACATGTTCGTCCTGTGTATGGCGAATTCCTAATCGAGCGGCGATGAGTGAGTGAAACAGGTTGTTGCAATGTGACAGTCGTTATCCGCAAAAAGTGGATCCTCCGCAAAATAGTACCTTGGCCGAGCCGATCAATGGGCCTCTCACGTGGCTTTTGCCTGCTTCTTTGGTAAACGAAGAGCTGATGGCTCAAGGCGGCAATTTCATTTTGAAGAGAAAGCTTCGAGCCAACTGTTGGGATTGCGGTAGAGATGAAAAAGCGGACGAATTCCTTCGGCATGGGTGGGGCCTCTCCATCAACCTCGGATATGACAGGAAGGGAAGGGTGCCTGGACACTTTGCCGGGGGCGACTTCACACCGAGGTTGATGGCCGAGGAAAATGGAAATATATCAATTTATTCAATGAATTCGAGAATTCAGGCGGCACGGCCAAAGTACCTGGAAATAAGGCGCGCATGGACTGTTGTCCGAGCATGGAGGAACTGTTGAAGCTCAGGGTCGATCGCTCGGGAAAGAATCGTGGCTTGGAAAGGCCGTTCGTTGTTAAGATGTCTCTATTCCAGCAACCATATGGGGAATGTCGGAAAAAAATGGTGAGTTCATGACCCGGAATTTGATTCATTCTCTTCTTATTGGAGTTCTCCTCCTTCTGTTTGTTCTTTTGGGGATTTTCGAGGTCTTCACCACCTGGGGAATGGGAAAACCCGCCCAGATCGCGCTTGTCATTTTGCTGATCGCCGCAACTTTATGGATAAGCGAGAGCGTCCCCCTTTTTGTGACGAGTTTCGTCGTTCTTATTTTGAGTACGACGTGGCTACAGGGCGCAATGCGGCAAAGTAATATGCCGGTCAGCCAGAAAGTGTTCCTGTCGCCTTTCTTTTCCAACATCATTCTTCTGTTTCTGGGTGGCTTCGTTCTTTCGGCGGCTTTTCAGAAGTATCGCCTCGACGAAGTGCTGGCCCAAAGGGTTATCGCTAAAACGGGAAAATCGATTCCCAAAGTTATCATGGGGATCATGTTGATCACCGCTTTTCTGTCCATGTGGCTCAGCAACACCGCCACAGCTGCGATGATGATCGCCCTTTGTTTGCCGATCATGGAGGGTTTGCCCGAAGGAGACCGCAATCGAAAAGCGATCATGTTAGCGATACCCTTTTCAGCGAACATCGGCGGATTGGGGACTCCAATTGGTACCCCGCCAAATGCCATTGCCATCCAGTACATGCAGGGATTGGGACTGGCGCCGAGCTTCGGCCTGTGGGTGATATTGGCCATTCCCATCGTGGTCTTACTTTTGGGGATCATTTGGGTCATTTTGATGATTTTCTTTCGAGGGAGCAGCCAGAGCATTCATCTGAGGTCGAAGTCAACAGAGCGC
>CAMYJL010000142.1 GCA_947258645.1 uncultured Nitrospinota bacterium | reverse complement strand
AGGGAAAAATGCACAAATGTTCTTCTAAGGGTGCTTGTGTTGGCGGTGGAAACGGGTGCGGGTAATTATTTAGCTGTAGATTGAAGGCTGCTAGGAAAAAGAAAACTATAAGTGAAGGAGAAACAAATGCTTATCGCAGTTGCATCCACTGACGGAGAAATGGTTAACGAGCATTTTGGAAGGGCATCACGATTCTGGATTTTTAATGTTTCAAAATCAAAACAGACCCTGATCATGGTTCGTAATGTAGAACCGCTTTCAACAGGCGACAAGAGCCATGCCTTTGATCCGGCACGAATGACGAGTGTCTGGGAAACGACCAAGGATTGCAAACGGGTATATTGCACGAAATTCGGTGACCGGCCACGACTTGAACTGGAAAAATTGGGCATCGAAGCCATAATTTATCAGGATGCGATCAGCTCCATAATTATCTGAGATATAAAATGGATACCAGGCTGACGAGACAATTGATTTATAGCTTATTACTGCTCTTTGTCCTGGTTTTTGTATTGGCCGTCATCTCGTTGCGGCACCGAGACAAATACGATTCGGGATACCCAAAGGGCGAAGCCAATGAAGAGAGCACCCCGTCGAAATAGGGCCATCTTGGACTGACCTTACCTGTCCTTGGCGAATTACTAATTTGGCCGATTCTGGCGGGGTGCGCTAGGCTCTTTTCTTTCTAATAGCCCCTCATAATAATTTCTGTGGCCAGACTTTAGGGGGAATTAAAATCGCTTTCGAATCAATATTTTACGACTGGATAAGATAGGAATATAAATTTATAATTTGCTGGACCAGTACAGTTTCAGTTGAATTTTTGGACAGGGCGGGATCGCGTCATGCGACAAGAATCATGTTCGGCTCTTCTGAACCTCGGCGAAAAATCACTTGAAAATAATGAGGTGTCAGAATAATCGGCCAAGTCAAGGCAACGAGTCAATTTCACCCATCGCTCACGCCTATTTCGCACTGGAAAATACGATCGCTGCAAATCCATACAAAACGATTGCATGGACAATCACCACCGTGAAACCAAAATGGATCGCGAGCATAGTGGCAAGCACGGCACTTAGAACAGAAGCACAGCCATTGATACCCCATGCCCACGGCACGAGTCCTGGAGCATGCCGCGAAAGCCGCTTGAGACCGAGTGGAAATGGCATGCCCATACAGAATGCAAGGGGGGCGATGAGCAAAACTGAAACCAGAACCTTTACCGTCTGCGGCTGCGGGCGCAACCATTCGAAAAGATACGGCAGAATGAAAAGATAGAGGCACGCGATAGAAATGATTCCTCCGACCGCAAGTACGATTGGGGAGGGTGCCCTGCCAACATTCGAGGGCAGCCACCAAATTTTGGTGGCCTTCTCGGAATAGCCGCTCCCGAGACCTGCGAAAACAAGGAAGGCGCAAAGGACGACCGCAACCGAATAGAGCGGATGAGACAAGAATAGAGTGAAACGCTGAATGAACGCCATTTCGATGAAAAGAAAAGCAAGGCCCAGTCCAAAGAAATAGATGACTGTCCGGACAAAAAGATGTTGCCCCGCCGGCGTTGATTCATGCTTTAGCAAGGCTTTGAGAGGAACGAGGATAAGGACAATACTCGCAAGCGCGGCTTGGGCAAGCGTAATCGTCAGGACGACGTAGCCCCATTCGATAAGCGAGACGCCACCCGAGCCCCAGAGCGATAAAAGCTCGGGAAGAATCTCCCATTTGAAAAAATGGAAGAAGTAGGGCCGGTCATCGGTGGCAGGTGCGATGTGAAACTTGTAGTTCCGGATGAAGTCCTTTCGTTCAGGGCCGAGCAAGGCTTTCGCGCCCTCATAGAAGTAGGGGCGCTGCAGTTCGTTGTACCGGTTGGCCTCTTCAGAGGTGATGCCCGGGTAATAGGCAAGGTCGAATCCGCGGACGTCCGAAAAGCTTTTTATTGCCCTGATCTCAGTCGGCAGAAAGGGATTCCTTTTCACGAGAAGCGTCGATGTATTCCAGCTCCGGATAAAGGCGATCCTGGTCTTGGGGTCATGGAAGCCTAAGCGGTTGAGTGCGGTCACAGCCGTTGCAAACAGCTTGAGACTGTCTCGCGGTGGCAGCTTCAGCCATCGGGTGATTGTCAGTATGCCCTCTGGACGAAGGCGTTTCAGATAGGTTTCGAATGCCTCCACTGTATAAAGGGTACTTTCCGTAAGCGCGTAGAGCCCAGCCGCCGATGCGGTGAAGGAATCAAGCAGGGAAAGTGTAATCAAGTGGTATCGTTTGGGGCTCGAAGCGACGAAACCGCGCGCCTCCGCAACGTGAACGCGAACCTCGGGCAAGTCGTAAATATGGCCGGCGAAATCGGCGTATGTGCGCTGAACGAGGTCAATCATATGCGGGTTTAGTTCGACCGCATCGATAGAGCGTGCCCTATGGTAGTGGCCAAGAAGCACATCGGAGCCCCCGCCGGCCCCCAAGACCAGCACGTGCGGACGGTGGAGTAAGTGGTACGGAAGGGCGGAAGGTTGAAAATCAAGATAGGCCAGCGAAGCGCGGTCTTTCTCATAGCGCGTGACAGTGGTCTTTGAATCCCCATCCTGAAAAATGGCCAGCTGGGGTGGGATGTCGAAGTTGGCCTGAAGGCTGAGTCCTGGCGCGTAGCGGAATGGTATTCGTCGGCTTTCTACCACAGCAAGCGATCCCAGGGGACTCGAACGCTCCTTGATGATTCGCATTCCAGGGATTTGTAGAGTTTGGCTCAGCCCCTTATAGGGAGAGAGCCGCAATTGCAGCATCGCCTGGGGCCAGAGTACGGGTGAGAGGAGACCACCGGCAATAAGAAGGAAAGCTAATTTCCGGCCGGAGCCTTGGCCGATGAAAGCAAGTCCCGCGGAAAAAATACCGATGGCACTGAGGATTTTAAGACAGACCGCGAGTGGCAGGACGAACATCGCGGCCACGATGAAAAAGGATCCTATCCCCGCGCCGAGGAGGTCGTAACGGTAGACGACGTCGCTGCGTTCTCCGAATCGCGAAAACGTGAGACCGATACAGGTAGCTGTGCAAAAAAATGGTATGGCCAGCAAGAGGTATAAACAGAAGAGATAGAGCTGCTGATAAGGATCCCAAACGACTTCGAGGGGGTTGAATGGGAGCCGCTGAGATACGGCGTAACTCACTGCCGCCATGATTCCAAACAGAACGGCAGCCGAGGCGAAGACAGCCCGAAAGCGTTTCAGAAGCCATTCTCGAGTGAGAGCGATGAATGTTCCGCTTGCCCCGTAGCCCAATAGAGCAAGGCTAATGACCATGTAAGAAAAATGGTGCCACTGGGTAATCAAGAACAGCCGCATCAGAAGAATTTCGTATGCAAGGGTCGCGGCTGATAACAATAAAATGGCCATGAGCGGCGGCATTTCCTATCGCCTTCCCGTTAGAGGAACGAATCGGACGGGGAGCAGGTGTCTGGTAATGATTCGGCCCTTCGTGTCTTTTCGAACCAGGACGAGCCGCTGGGTCATAAATCTGTGGCCCACGGGGATCACCATGCGACCACCCGGCTTGAGCTGGGCGAGGAGTGGAGGGGGAATGTGATCTTCCGCCGCCGTCACGATGATGGAATCAAAAGGTGCTTCTTCCTTCCAGCCATTATACCCGTCTCCCGACCGGGTCGTTATGGTTCGATAGCCAAGAGTTTCCAGCCGTTTCTTGGCCGATTGGGCGAGCGGTTCGATGATCTCCATCGTGTAAACACGCATGCCGAGTTCCGCGAGGACGGCTGCCTGGTATCCGGAACCCGTCCCGATCTCCAGGACGTTCTGGCCGGATTTGGGTTCCAAGAGATCGGTCATGAGCGCCACGATAAGGGGTTGAGAGATCGTCTGACCGTATCCGATAGGAAGCGGCCTGTTCTCGTAGGCCAGCATTCGAAGGGGCCTCGGCACAAAAAGATGCCGTGGGACTCGCTTCATCACTTCCAGCACACGCGGATCGAAGCGCTTGCCAGCTTTCCACCAGACGGACGTTTTCCCGACCCTCTCGATCTTATGGACGAGGTGATTCCGTCGTTCGGCATAATCGTTCCCGAATATGCCGACTGGAGGTCCGATGACGATTATGAAAAAAATGGGGGTGAGAATCGCTCTTTTCATCTTTCTTCCCCAGACGCTTGGCCGGCCGTTTCCTTAAAGGAGCGTCTAAAAAAAGAGATGACCTGCTAAGGTTAAATATGAGAACTGGTTGGTGATGTGGCGACGTATTTTTCGAAGGTGGGCCGGCAGGCTTCATACGTTGGTAAAATGCGGTGGGCTTGGGGAAGTTGTTGAAGAGATTGTTCTTCGATCAGCTATGATCGTAGAAAAAAAGGGGGAAATTCCAGATACGCTGAGTTGCAGATTCGACCCGTTGCCGTGAATGATACTCTTTCCGAGAGGGTGCTACATGGTTGCTTGGGACTAGCTCATCCTCAAATAGGTCCAGGTCGAATGCGAAAATTCTCGTCTGAGCGTGGTGCGGGAGAGGAGGCGCCATCGCGCCGTGTTGCCGCTGCGTGGCTCCTGCTGACCCTGGTGCTCGCCGCCTGTGCTGTCGAGCCAACCGCTCCGCCCCTTTCGGAAATTGAGCGCCTCCCTTCCACTGGCGCAACACGCACCATCTTCGTCATCTCCAACGGCTGGCACAGCAGCATCGTGTTCGCTCGAACAGATCTGCCCCCTGACCGAATTCCCGAGGCCGCTGATTTTCCGCAATCCCGCTTTTTGGAATTCGGCTGGGGTGATGCTGAGTACTATCCAGCGGAGCAAGTAACCTTCGGCATGACGCTGCGAGCCGCGCTGATGCCGACGCCGGCTGTCGTTCACGTCGCCGGCCTGTCCGTTGCCCCTGCGCGACGCTATCCAAAGGCAGAGATCATTCCGCTTTTGCTCGATGCCGTTGGCCTGGGACGTCTTGTTAATTTCATCGATGCCAGCTTCGAACGTGGTGGCCGGGCGCGTGCGATTGCCACCGGGCCGGGGCTTTACCCAACCAGCCGATTCTATCCCGCGGCAGACAGATTTCATCTCCTCAATACCTGCAACACATGGACCGCACGCGCCCTGGTGGCTGCAGGTTTTCCCGTGGCCGAAGCGGGGACGGCAAGCGCCGAGGACCTGATGCTTCAGGTGCGACTGCTCGGCAAGCGCCGGTGAGGCACAGGCATTTTTCGAAGGATGAGCATGACGTTGCCGTCGGTCCATTCGAGGTGGTTCGGGTCTGGAAAGTCGCCAAGAATATTGGCTTTGAACTCCTGAACGGCTTCGTCCAGCTCCTCCGGGGTGTAGAGGGAGAAGGTGGAATAGTGCCTCTCCCGGACCTGGAAGAGTAGTTTTTCCAGACTGGAGAGGCGCGGGTACCGGAATAATTTGACTTCCTCCAACGCCAGGGCATCCTGTCCGATGATCTTCTTTTTCATATCCTCTAGCGTGAACAGCCGGGTTTCTTTCTCGGTAAAACGGGGGAAGTGTTTCCCCCAAATGCTCGCCTCGTTTTGATCGGGCAGGCGAGTGTAGATGAACAGATGGCCCAAATGTTTGAGTGCGCCCCTGGTTTCGCGGAGAAATTGGCCGAAGTCGAAATGATGGATCGCGTTAAAGGTAAATAAGCAGTCCATCGAGTGATCTCGGATTGGAAGATGTTCCGATCTCGAGGCCGATGCGCGGAAATTCCCGGCCCGGGTTTCGGTGAGGAACCGCCGGGTCTCTTTCAGCATGTCGATGTTGGCGTCGATGCACAGCAGCCGAGAGAGCGGTAGGTGCTCAAGGAGGAGCCTGTCGTAGCGTCCCGCGCCACAGCCAATGTCTCCTGCCATCAGACGGTCCCGCTCCCCCAGTTTTTCCCGGATGAAAAAGATGGGTTCGATGTCGGTCGTCCGGATCTCCCGGTAGGCAGTCGCCACCTGGGAGAAGTGGGACTGCACCCGGGAGCAGGACTTACGAAGCGGGATGTCCATTCTCGCCCACCTGGACCGGCTCGCTGGCGCGCCGTTCGCCGGCGATGAAATCCTCGATCATCTCCTTGGCGGCGGTGTCCGGGACCTGAATCGGGGGGTGCTTCATGAAGTAGGCGCTGACGGGATAGAGCGGACCCGCCTCGCCGCGGTCGCGCGCGATGCGGCAGAGGCGGATGGCGTCAATCACAACCCCTCCGGAATTCGGCGAATCCTCAACGGAAAGACGCACTTCGATTTCGAGCGGAATGCCGCCGAATCCTTCCCCCTCTATCCGCAGGAAGCAAATCTTGTTATCCGCCTGCCAGGGCACGTAGTCGCTTGGGCCGATGTGGATGTTGTCGGGATTCAGCGGGACGATGAATTGGCTTTGAACCGCCGAGGTCTTGGAAATTTTTTTCGTGGTCAGCCGGGAGCGCTCCAGCATGTTCAGGAAATCCGTATTGCCTCCCGTATTGAGCTGGTAGGTCCGCTTGACATCGACGCCGCGGTCGATGAACAGCTTGGCGAGCATCCGGTGAAGAATGGTGGCTCCCAGTTGAGACTTGACGTCGTCCCCCACGATGGGGATTCCGGCTTTGGTGAAGCGAGCGGCGAACCCAGGATCGGATACGATGAACGCCGGCATGCAGTTGATGAGAGAAACACCCGTTGCCAGGGTGGCCTCGGCGTAGAAGCGGGCAGCTTTCTCAGAGCCCACCGGCATGTAGTTGAGCAAAATCTCGGCGCCGCTCTTGCGAAGTGCGGAGGGTACATCCACGGGGTCGGTTTCCGCGGGAACGAAGGTGCGGTCGGGGTGGTATTCCTTCATGTGATCGGCCACGCCGTCGAGAATCGGACCCATCTGGACCTTCATGCCGCGGTCGGGGATATCCTTCCAAATCGGCTTGGTGCAGTTCGGCGGGGCGAAAATCGCTTCCCGGAGCGGGCGGCCTACTTTTCGGACGTCGATGTCGAAGGCCGCGACGACCTGGATGTTCTCGGGGCCGAAACCGCCCAAATCCCGGTGCATCAGGCCCAGATCTTCGTCCGGCTTGTTCCGGTAGTACTCGATCCCTTGGAGAAGAGCACTGGCGCAATTGCCGATTCCGGCGATCGCGATTTTGATAGTAGGCGAGTCCATGACATCTCCTTTCGTCAGAGGGGGATTCCTCCCTAAAACCATCTTTTGAAGGAGAGCAGTGTTCGACGGCGGGATTCTTTTTTAGCGCCCTTTTATGGGCGAACTAGGACAGGGGAGGGTCATAATCGGGAGTCTGGGCTCATGGTAAATATTTGTCCAAAATATGATTTTTTCAAGGAGAATACCTGGTCCCAACAAAATTAGATACATTATTGAAAGTTAAAGCTTTGCCGAGTTCGCTCCTCGCAGATGGGGAGGCCTGTGCCTCCTGTGCTCCGCAAAAACTCCATCTCCATTCAGGCAGCGAGGGGAACGAGCCGATAATCATGATGGAGTCCATTTAATGGCGTTGTTGCACGATTCGACTTTGGCGCGATTTGGGCCGCTTTCCCAGCCCCTCCCTCACAACACGACGGCGTAGGACTCTGGCCTGCCGAGCTCGGCCATCCGGTTGAGGATGTGACACCCGATCATGGCCTCTCTCGTCTGCGCGATGCGGCTCCTCGCCTTGAGGCCGCCTCCGAGCATTGACTTGTACCGGAGGAACCCGTTCTCCACGCGTGCCTGCTGTCGATAGCCCGACTCCGTCTGCCAATCCCCTCGTCCGACCTTGCGAATCCTCTGAAGAGCCGCTTCTCGATGTGCCCACGGACCGCCCACAGATCTCGGGGACACCGCAGAGCGACGAGGGGGGATCACGATCACGACATCCTCTGTGCCGGCCGCGCCGACCCGATCGTAGATCGACCTGCGGTCATAGGCCCCGTCCGCCGTGAAACGATGGATTGGAGCCTCGACCTGATCGAGAAGATCGGGGAGGGTGGAGGCGTCGTCTCCGCTGCTCGCCGTGAGCTTGGCCGCCACGATGAACCCCTCGTCATCCACTCCGATGTGCAGCTTTCGCCAGTCCCGGCGTTTCCTCGACACTTTGTACTTGTGCACGTTCCACTCTCCGGACCCCAGGATCTTGAG
>CAMYJL010000141.1 GCA_947258645.1 uncultured Nitrospinota bacterium | reverse complement strand
AATACTGGAGCGGCTGAAGGGAGCGAAGGCCGAGATCATGGCCTTCGGGCAGGTGCACGGCCCCTACGTCCGCAAGGTGGGGAATCAGACGCTCGTCTGTGGGGCCTCGGCGGCGGTGAACTGGGACGGCGACAACCGCCCCGCCTACGTCATCCTCGAATACCACGGCGACGGAAAATGGGAGGCCGAGATTCACCGGGTGGCGTACGATTTCGAGCCCCAGGCGAAGAAGAACGAGGAGGGCTGGCACCCCAACGGCGACCGCCAGGCCAAGACGATCCGCACCGGCGAATACTGGAATCCGGCTCATATGCCGCATTAGGGGGGGCGGCTATACGCTCGCGTTGGGAGAAATGATCGACATGAGAACGGGTCGACAACGAGATGTATGCGCCTTGGCAGTGTTGTTTCTCGTTTTCTTCGTCGTCGGATGCGCGGGTACGCCCAATAAGTCTTACACCAAACAGCAGTTGGTCCAGATGCCCGAATGGCAGATGCTGGACAAGCGCCTCAACGTCTACCGAAAGCTTGTCTGCAAATGTAAGCCGGATGCCTGGAAGCTGGGGATCATCAGGAGCGGAAAAGTCAACGCTTTCAATGCCGGGCAGGGAAGGTTTTTTGTGACGGAAGGGTTGCTGCGGATTCCTTTTGAAGAGCAGGACGCAGCCCTGGCGCATGAGGTTGGCCACGAAGTGATGGGGCATGTGGGAAAGCGGCAGGCGGCTTCAGTTGTCATGACAGGGGTTTTTATCGTTCTCGGAGCGTTTATCCCGGGCGCAGAGCTTCTGGACCATGTGTTGAATCCTCTGGTGGTGGCCGCCTACAGCAAGGAACAGGAACTCGAGGCGGACAGCATCGCAGTCTATCTCCTTCAATCCACCTACAATGACAAAAGCGCGGGTAAGCGTCTTCAGGCTCTCTTGCAGCGGCTCCAGTCACAGAAGGGCGCATCCGGCGGAGGATTGTTCGCTACCCACCCGCATCCCAAAGAGCGAATCGCCGAAATCGGGAAGATGGTTCGCGGGGAGAAACAGGCCCAACTTCCCCCCGTCTACGTCCCGGATGATGCAGGTCCGGGAGCGGCCACCGGGACAGATGGAGACGAGAGTTCCGACTCAAACAAACCCCCTGGCGATCTATAGCGGAACCGTTCTTCCTTGACGCCCTACGCCGGGACCTTGAACCGGTCGAAGACCCTTCCGAAGCGCCAGCCGTAGAAATTGACTTCCTTGTAGATGCCGGCCTTGTTGTAGGGCTCGTTTGCCCAGAATTCCTTGGCGGCGTCGACGTCGGGCAGGTCGAAGAGGAGGGCGCTGCCGATCTTCTTGGTGTCGTCGCCGTCTTCGACAAGGGGGCCGCGGCTCATGACGGCGGGGTTGTCGAGGTAGGCGAGGTGGGCCTCCTGGAACTCGGCGCGGGCTTCGGCGCTGCCGGGCTTGTCGATGGCGTGGATGAAGTACTGGGCGTTGTTTTCATCCCGGGGGCAGTCGCGCCAGGTGTAGGGAACGCCGGGGCGCCAGCGGTAGATGGTGTAGCCCTTCTGAACGCCGTGGATGAGGAAAGGTTCGTCGGCGACGTGTTTTTCCGCGGCGGCGCGGTCGGGAAACTCGATGAGGCGCATGCTACCCAGCTCGGTCGTCCGGTCCTCGGTGAGGACGGGGCCGGCGAAGAGGGTCTGGTCGTTGAACCCCTTGAGATAGTCGAGGTGCTCCTTCCGGTGGATGTCCCGGAGGCTGCCGGAGTCGGGTACGTCGTAGATTCGGATGGCGAAATGCATGATTGTTTCCCTCCCAAAAAGTTTGCCGGAAAGGCATCAGCGCGAAAATGACAGAGATGGGCCTGATGGCCGGGCCCGCGTTAAAATGGCGCGAATCTGGATTATAATCCCCTTTTCGATCTCAGCGATACCGGCACGGGGCGAGTGAGGATTCGTATCCTCGCCGGCAGCCTGTTTGTGGCGGTAAACCGGAGTAATTAGGAGGATATATGCGGCCGAACAAGACCATGGAGAAGCTCGAGCGGGGGGAGTGTACTTACGGATACGGGGTGCGGTTTTTCGGCGGGGCGGATCAGGCCCGTTTCGCCGCGAACGCGGGTTTCGACTACCTGTTCATCGATACCGAACATTCTCATTTTTCGCTGGAGACGAGCACGGCCCTGTGCCGGGCGGCGCTGGCCGCGGACGTGACCCCCATCGTGCGGGTGTGCGGGTTCGACCATCACCTGTGCACGCGGCACCTGGACAACGGCGCCCAGGGCATCATCTTTCCTCATATCGAGACGCTGGCGCAGGTGGAGCAGATCGGGCGGGAGCTGTTTTTTCCGCCCCGCGGGGACAGGAGCATGCCCGGCCCGATGGCGATCAACGATTTCCTCCCGCTTTCTCATGAAGAGCTCATCGAACAGGGCAACAAAACCACCCTGGCCGTTGGCATGATGGAACACCCCGACGCCATCGCCCGGCTGGACGATCTGCTGGCGCCGGGGGTGCTGGGTGCCGTCATGGTGGGGGCGAACGATCTCTCGACGACGATGGGAATTCCGGCGCAGTGGGAAAATCCCCGATTTGTCGAGGCGGTCGATAGCGTGGTCGCGTCCTGCAAAAAGGCGGGGGTCGCCTCCGGCATCGGCGGCATGTTCGTGAATGAGCTCATGGCGCACTGGGTGGGGGAGGGCATGACCTTCATGTACTGCGCTTCCGACTCGCAGAGCCTGATTCAATACCCCGTCGCGCGCCTGAAGGAGATCAAGGCGGCGATGCCTTCCTGATACATACCGGGCTAATCTGTCCGGGATGAAATAAAAAATCCCCCCAGGCTGAAAACCTGAGGGGGATTTTTTTGGCAACCGTTCCGTGATGGTTTGACGATGAAGCCTAGTTGATTCCGAGTTTGGCCGCCGCCTTGCGCAGGGCCGAGTCGTTCAGCTTGTCGGTGGTGGCGAAGTCGGGGTGCTTCTTGATCCAGCCGAGCTTGACCTGCTTGTCCGCCATGTCGTTGAGGTAGGCCCGCACTTTCTTCGTGATGAAGGGGACCGCCCGCACCCGCTTGATGACCGCCAGGATGACGGGATATTTTGCCTTCCAGCCGATCTCCTGGAGCCCGGCGGTGTAGACCTTGGCGTATTTCTCGGGGTTTTTCTTGCGAAGCTCGTGCGCCTGGAGCCAGCCCGTGAAGTATTTCACGTAGAGATCGGGGTGTTTTTTCATCGTGGCTGGGTTTCCGACCTGCATGGCGCTGACGGTGTCGTATTTGCAGAAGTTCTCCAGCATTCGGACCTTGCCTTGACGCTCAAGAATCTCCGCCTGGGGGTCGACGCCGACGCCGGCCGCCGCGTTTCCCGAGACAACCGCCTGAATGCGGGCCGCGCCCTTGAGGCTCATCCACTTGAGGTCGTTTTCGGTCATGCCGATCTTGGGCAAGCCGTACATCTTCAAAGCGAAGTCGAAGCTCGTGCCCTTGCTCGTGGCGAAGAATTGTCCCTTGAGGTCTTTCAGGCTTTTCGCCTTCGAGTTTGTCTTTACCAGAATCTTCGCCATCTCACAGATGTCGCCCGATTTGGCGATGCCGACAAGCTGCCCGCCTTTCGAGACCGCCAGGGAGAAGGGCGAGAAGCCCACCCCGCCCGCAACGTCGAGGTTGTTCTGGATGACGCCGTTGCGCATGACTTTTCCCTGCTTGAAAAACTTCATGGTGTATTCGAGTCCGGCTTTTTTGTAGTAGCCCAGCCGGTGCGCGACGATGTCCGGCGCGCCGTTCACGGAGCGGTGGACGCCGAGGCGCAGCTTCGCGGCCTCGGCCGGGAGGTGGGTTGCGAGAACTCCCGTCAGGAATGCCACGGCAATGAAAAAAACCGGGAATCGTTTCATGGTGTTTTACCTCCCCTCATGCAAAATGAGTTCACGCGGGGGCGAAGAACCGGATGATCCGGGTTTCCCCCGTCCCCATTCGAAGACTTCAGCCGTCGATGATTGTCCGTTGGAAAGCGAACCGAAACGCCCCAGGCGACCCGAAGCGCTTGTTCGTGAAAAGATGAAAACCAGTTTATCAAAGATCGGGGGGGTGATAAAGCGGCGGGACGGAGGGGAAAATATTTGCTAGTATTCCTGCATCACTACATTTGGCTGAAGGTTTTTCCGGGTTGCTCACGCCTGTTTCATTATTTGAAACTGATTTTTTTTTATTTCCCGCGATTCCGGGAGGGCAGATTTCATGACAAGGCCGCTATACAAGATTCCGCCCCGTTCGGTGGATACCCCCTTCGGGGTGTATGACAATCTTCCTCCTCCTCCCCCCCATCCCTGGAAGGAGCAGAAGAAAAACGTCCGCCGCGTGGGCCACTCGGACATGAATGGCTGGGGCGACACGATGACGCTCCAGGTGCGCGACGGCTTTCTCTACTCCGCCCACTCGGGCACGGACGACCATCCTCGATGTCCACGACCCGGCGAAGCCGAAGGTGGTTTTCCAGCAGGCCGACAAGACCGGCATTGCGCGCTCCCACAAGATCGCCCTTGTCGAGAACGTCCTCTACACCAACATGGAAAAGCTCCCCGGTGCGGGCATGGAAGACCCGGAGCTCATCGGGGGGCTGCGCATGTTCGACGTTTCCGATCCGGCCAACCCCAAATTCGTGAACTACGTCGAGGTGGAAGGCCGGGGGGTCCACCGGCCTGTCTACGACCGGGCGCGGAAGCTGCTCTACTGCTCGGCCTTCAAGGAAGGCTGCCGGGGAAAGGTCATGCAGACCTACAACGTCTCGGACCCCTTCGAGCCCGAGCTGCTCTCCGAGGCCTGGATCGAGGGGCAGAACGAAGCGGCGGGCGAGACGCCCTCGTGGGATTTCGACTACGTGGGTTGGGGCTGCTGGCTCCATGAGGCGAACCCCTTCGGGAATTACGCCACTTGCGGCTTCTGGAACGGCGGCATTGCCATGTTCGACATGACCGACCCGAGGGACCCCAAATTCATGTGGCGCCACAATCCGCACGAGACGCACGGCTGGCCGGGCTCTTATCATACCTTTCTCGTCCCGCCGGGCGGCGAGTTTGCCATCGTGACGACGGAATGCTGCTCCATTAACTGCGCCCATCCGCCCGCTTTCGTCACCTTCTACGACATGCGGAACGTGCATCATCCGCTGCCGATCAGCACGTTCCATCCCTACGAGATCGATCCCGTCACGATGCACCCGCTGGACAACTCCTGGTGCGAGACGGGTTCGAAGTACGGGGCGCACAACGTCTGGCTCGACATGAAGGCGGACGACTACATGTACATCGCCTGGCACAATGCGGGCCTCCGCATCGTGGACTGGAAGAACCCGTTCTCGCCGAAGGAAATCGCCTACTACATCCCGCCGGGCGACGATCACCGCCACGTCCCCCAGAGCAACGACGTTGTCGTGGACACTACGACCGGGCTCATCTATCTGGGCGACCGCTGGGGGCTGGGGCTGGACATTCTGGAGTTGACCGTCTGAGCCATGGAACTCGAGGGGAAAGCCGCCATTGTGACCGGCGCGAGCCGCCGGATCGGCGCCGCCATCGCGGTCGGTTTAGGTGCGCGCGGCGCGGCCGTCGTGATCAACTACCTGAAGGGGGAGGACGAAGCCGAAAAGGTCGCGGCGCGGGTCGAGGCCGCGGGAGGGCGTGCACTGATTCATGCGGCGGACGTGCGCGATCGTTCGGCGGTCAAAGGCATGGTGGACGAGGCCGTCTCGGCCTTCGGCGGGGTGGACATCCTCATCAACAACGCGCGGACGCCCCATCCCGTCCGGCCCATTCTTGAGATTGACTGGGAGAAGGACATGCTCTCCCAGATGCAGATTCACCTGGGCGGTGCCTTCCACTGCTGCCAGGAGGCCATCCCCCACATGAAGCGCCGGGGCGGCGGCGCCATCGTGAACATGCTGAGCATCTCGTTCCGGCGGGGGAACTACCGGTCCCATTCCTACGGCCCGGCCAAGGCGGCGCTTCGGAGTTTCACGATGAGCCTCGCGGCCGAGCTGGGCGAATTCGGCATCCGGGTGAACTCGGCCTCCCCGGCCACGACCGCGCCCGAGAGGGTGGACGACGCCCGTCGGGAGCGGCTTCTCGCCCAGACACCCCTCGGCCGAATCGCGGAGCCTGAAGACGTGGCTGATGCCGTCGTCTATCTCTGCTCGGACGCCGCGCGCTACGTCACGGGCGTGGACCTTCAGGTCAGCGGCGGAAGGGACATGACTTTCTAGGTCAATGTGGACCCTCGAAATCCTATCTATCATCGCCGCGACGTTTCTGTTCGCCGGGTTCGTGAAAGGGCTGGTCGGCCTCGGCTTGCCGACGGTGTCCCTGGCGATTCTCACGGCCACGCTCGGGCTGAAGGAGGCCATGGTCCTGATGCTGCTTCCCTCGCTCCTGACCAACTTGTGGCAGGGGATTGCGGGGGGCGCGTTCACCCGGATCCTCCGGAGGCTCTGGAGCCTGCTCTTGGCTGGATTCGCCGGAACCTGGCTCGCCGTGGGCGTCCTGGCGCGGGCGGACACGATCCTCCTCACGGGTCTCCTCGGGGTCATGCTTTGCGTATACGCGGGGGTCAGTCTGGCGACTCCCCAGATTCCTCCGCCGGACCGGCGGGAGCGGTGGCTCTCTCCCGTCATCGGTGGGGTGACAGGGGTTCTGACCGGGCTCGTTGGTTCTTTCGTTTTTCCGGCGGTGCCCTATTTTCAGGCCCTTGGTTGGCCGAGAAACGTCCTGGTGCAGGCCATGGGAATCTGGTTCACCGTTGCTACCCTGTCGCTGGCGGTGGGGCTGGGAAGCCATCGGCTTCTACCAGCGGAGCTGGGAGGCCTTTCCGCGGTGGCGCTTGTTCCGGCCTTTGTCGGGATGTGGCTGGGCCAGCAGGTTCGCGGCCGGATGTCAGAGGGGAGGTTCCGCCAGGTCCTGCTCATTTCGCTGTTCATCCTGGGGATGTATATCGCGGGACGATCCTTTCTGTAGTTTTTCTGCTCCTTTCGGCGACCTCTTCCCGGAGCTGGGGAGAGGCGTCCCTCAGAACAGCTTGGTTCCGGGGATGTTAACTCTCGCGTGGTAGAGCGAAGTCCGCGCGGTGATGAACAGGCTCTTCATGTCGTCCCCGCCCCAGGTGAAGTTCGCCGGGGGCTCGGGTGTCCGGATGACGCCGAGACAGACTGCGTCCGGCGTGAATACGTGGACGCCGCCCGGCCCGGTGCAGAAAACGTTGTCGGCGCTGTCGGTCTTCATCCCGTCGGGAACGCCCTCCAGATCGCCGGTGACTTCCGCCCAGACATCCCCGCCGCCCACCGTGCCGTCTTCTTTCACGCCGTAGGCGCGGATGTGCTTCCTCATCGTGTCGTTGACGAAGAGCTTTGATTCATCCTGGGAAAAGCAGAGGCCGTTCGGCCGCTCGAAATCGTCGGCGAGCAGGGTGAGGTTTCCGCCGTCCGGGTCGACCCGGAAAAACCCCTGGAAGTCGAGCTCCTGATCGCGCTCGACGCCGTACTGGGCCGAGCGGCCCGAGGGCGGATCGGTGAAATAGATTCGCCCGTCCCGCTTCACGACGATGTCGTTGGGGCTGTTGAGTTCCTTGTCTCCGTAGTGGGTGGCGAGGACGGTGATGCTTCCGTCCGGCTCCGTGCGGATGACGCGGCTGGTTGCGTGCTCGCAGGTCACCATCCGCCCTTCCGGATCGTAGGTGTTGCCGTTGGCCATGTTGGAGGGGTCGCGGAACACCGAGACCGTCCCGCCGCCGTCGTTCGGGGTCCAGCGGTGCATGCGCTTCCCGATGATGTCCGAGAAAGTAAGGTGCCGCTCGTAGGGGTGCCATGTGGGGCCTTCGGTGAATACGAAACCGGTGCCCAGCTGCTCCACGGCGACATCATCGCCGACCACTGTACGAAATCGCTCGTCTCGAATCTCTGCGCTCATTTTTTTCTCTCTTTATTAAATGGATGGGTCAAAAAATTCCGGAAGGCCGGTTTGTTTTCCCGAACTTACCCCGCCGGGGGGCAGATGCGCGAGCCGAGCGTGGGCGAGCCAGGGGCGTGGATGAGATTTCCAACGTTCCGGCGGGAGCGCTCGATTTTCTCGGTCGTGAAATTTTTCTTGAGCGATTCGAGCGACACCCATTCGTAGAGGATCGCGTGCCTGGCCCAGCCGGAGACCGAGACGAGATTGCGCGCGCCGACGCAGCCTTCCATCTTCATCAGGCGGGGCATGCGAACCTGGGCGTACCACGAGCCGAGCTCGTCCTCGTTTTCGACGGCGTTGATGTTGAAGGTGCCAATCTGAATGGCGGGGCCGGGGGTGAGGCCGGGCGCGCGGGTTTTCGCCTCCGGGCCGTTGATCCGGGCGTGTTCCACGAAGATACACGAGCGCGCGCCGACCCGCCGGCCGAACATTTCCCGGTCTTCCGCCGTGCAGTTTTCCTTCATCTGATCCGGGCTCGGGTCGAGGAAGACGGTCGGCCCAGGCGCTCCGAAGAGCATGAGATAGGCGTTTCCCGAGGGGACGCCCTTGTCGTCCGTGTGGGTCAGGATTCGGCTTTTCTCCGCTTCGCGCTCATCGTCCCAGATGTTCTCGACGTGAGCCGCCCAGAGATATCCCGGTCGGGAGAGTGCCTTCGGAATGTGGACTTCATGAAGCCATGAGATGTATTCGTCCCGTCCTTCCCCGGGAAGGTCGTACCATGTCGCCCAGATGCCTCGGTCCATTGTTGTCCTCTCTTGTATATGCGTCAGACGAAGATCATTCGCTCGGCTCCGGAAATGCGTCGGGCCAGTTGTCCAGTATTTCTCTCAGAAATTTTTTCAGCTTGTCCGGATCCGGCCGGAGGCGGCTAACGTCTTCGACGATGATGTCCTCGTCGTTCGGAAGCTTCAGGGAGTCATGGTAGCGGTTCCGCATGTTGAAGTAGCTGGCAACGAAGGTCAGCTCGACAAACTCGGCGTGCGTGAATTGTTTCTGGACTTCGGCGGCGATGTCATCCCGGTGTTTCGCGGTGTTTTTCGTGACGTGCTCCGCCCACAGGACCGCCACTTTTTCTCTGGGGGTGAGGAGAGGGGAGCTCATGTAGTCGTCCGAGCCGATGACCGCGACATGTTCATCGGTGATGCCCAGCGCCCGACCGAGCGCAGTGTTGTGGGCCAGTCAGTAGTCGCACCCGTTGAGCTGGCTGGTCTTGATGACGGCGATCTCTTTGATTTTCGAGGGAAGGACGGTTCCCAGCCCTTCGCGCATCAGGGTTTGAACGAGCGGATAAAAAATTCTCGCGAGAAATGGGGAATGCGCCGTCGCCCGGGTGGAGTTGACCTGGCGGCGTTGGAAATGGCCCAGAATGTCGAATGTGCGGGCGATCTCGCCTTCGGCATCCTCGGGACTCAGCAGCGGAACCCTGGACATGGCTATTGCCTCCTGAAGGAGCCATCGGTTTTTCATTGAGGCTCCAATATAGCATCCCCGAGGGGTCTTGTCCGTGTCCTCTGGCGCCCCGCCGCACTTTTGTTTTAAGATGTTTTCATTCCGTAAAGCAGAAGAGTCTGTGGTGGTATTCATTCCGGCCTTGAATGGAGGGAGGTGTGCCTGTGTTTGAGACGACGCTGGGGGCTGTGGACATCGGGCTGACGACAAGAAATATCGGAGAAATGAAGCGGTTCTACGTGGACGTTCTCGGGTTGGAGGAGGTGGCGGTCCGGGAGATTCCGGCGGACTTCATCCGCCAGGCCGGTTTTGGCGGGGGCGGCATGAAGCTCCACGCTCTCAAGTTTGGCGACATTTTGATCAAGCTCCTTGAATTCGATGACCCGCCGCCGGGCGGCGATGCGCTGGCGGACGCGCTGGCGGGCTTTCGCTACCTGACCTTCTGGGTGAAGGACATGGAAGCCGCCGTCGATCATCTCAAGGCGGCGGGGGTCGAGCCGCTGTCCGGGATTCTGGCGAGGGTGCCCGAGCGGAAGACCATATTTTTCAAGGACCCAGACGGAAACCTTCTGGAACTCAACTGGGTCGATCCCGCCGCGGCATAAGCGGCGCATCCGCAGGAATTTTCGTGAGGATTATCCGATGTCCCGACCATATTTCAAGCCTGACGCCCTCATCAGTGGTGGGGGTCAGCAGTACGAGGGAGCGCCGAGCAAACTGACCGGGCCGCGCAAGGAGGAAAAGAAGAAAGTCCGCCTTGTTGCACACTCTGATTTGAACGGATGGGGCGACGCTTTTCAGATACAGGTGCGGAACGGGTTGTGCTATGTAGCGGCATCCGGCGTGAACGGCCACAACGGGATGACCATTCTCGACGTTTCCGAACCTTCCCGTCCGAAGATCGTCAATCAGTGGGAAGACAACCCGGCGGCCCGTACCCACAAAGTGCTCTTGATCGAAGATGATGTTCTCATCACGAACAGCAATCTCAGGCCAGGCGCCGACGACCCGGAGGTTGTCGGGGGGCTTCGCATCTTCGATAACACGGATCCCAAAAATCCCAAATTTATCAATTACGTCGAAACGGACGGGGCGGGGATTCACCGCCCGGTTTACGATAAGAAGCGGAAGCTGATGTACAGCTCGGGCGATAAGGACGGTTTCGGGGGAAGGCTCCTGCTGGTGCACGACATGGAGGACCCCTGGGCCCCGGAGTTCATCGGGATGGGATGGGTACCCGGCCAGCGCGACGACGAGGAAATCACGTGGGATCTTCCCTGGGAGCCCGGGGCGTTCGCTCATGGTTGCCAGCTTCACGAGGGCAATCCTTTCGGGAACTACGTGACCGCTGGTTACTGGGACGCCGGGATCGCTCTGTTCGATCTGACCGACCCGGCGAAGCCGGAGTTTATGTGGCGCCACAGCCCCCACGAGACGCACGGCTGGCCGGGGGGGTATCACACTTTCCTCGTTCCGCCGGGGTCGGAATTCGCCATCGTCACCCACGAAACCGTGACGGTGAATTGTGAATATCCGCCCGCGTTCGTGTCTTTTTACGACATGCGGAACATCCACGAGCCCCTCCTGGCGAGCACGTTCCAGCCCTATCCGATCGATCCGGTCACGATGCGGCCGCTCGACAATTCATGGTGCGAAACAGGGTCCCGCTACGGGGCGCATAATGTCTGGCTCGATATGGAGAAAGATGACCTGATGTACATCTGCTGGTTTAACGCGGGCCTGCGAATCGTGGACTGGTCGAATCCGTTCGAGCCGAAAGAGGCGGGCTATTACATTCCCGCGGGGAATCAGGAGAGGTTTTGTCCGCAGAGCAACGATGTCTATGTCGATCGACAGACGGGGCTGATCTACATGAGCGACCGTTGGGGGTTGGGCCTGCATATTCTGGAATATACGGGTTGAGTTTTTTGCCGGCCGCTGGGTGTGAATGGGCCGGTATGCGGGAATTTTTTAGTCGGCGTTTTCGTTTGATTTGCTCTTCGGAACGAACCGGATCTTCTGACAGGCCACGCATCTGTAGGCCTTGGTGCCGGCGGATAATCCCCAAAATTCGAATGGACCTTCACATAGCTCGCAGGGCTCTGTCGAAGTGCTTTCGTTCTCTCTCCAGGGAGTCCTTCCATTTTTGGGACCGCTTGGGGGGAACATATGCTTTTCCGCCTGTTCGCGGGGATATCTTAGGCTTCGCTCGAGGCTTTGGTCGCCAGGTTGCGGACGCGCGGCCGGTGGCAAAGGAAGAGAGTCCAGAGATCTTCGGCGTCCCGGATAACGACCATGCACGAGCCGGTTTCTTTGATGAAGTGCAGCAAACGGTTCAACTCGTGGTCGCGTCTGCTCCGAACGGCGAGAGACCAGATAAAATCTTTTGAATATCCTGAGGTAATCTCGTCAATATTCCATTGAATTTGCGGTACGGAGCCCATCTGAAATCCTCGAATAAGTGAAGATAAAATCGTTGGCCCGGAAATATGGGTTTGACGGGCTGGTACAGGTCGGCTCTCATTCAGATGCCGGTTTGTTGCCGTCAGGCTTCCTGTACCTTCCAATCGGCCCGCCCGCGGGGCCATTCATTTGTTTATCTGGCGGAGGGGAGATAATGTCCGTCGGTTCGCCCTCCGCCTGGTCCCTGATTTCGGTAGGACCCAATCGTGAACCGGCGGATAATGGTCACGCCTACCCACTAGAGCAATTCGCAAGCCAAAACGGGTGACGGTTTTATCTATATGATAAAAATGGGTTTATTTGATCGGTCGGCGAAGCGTGGAGCGGAATTTCCTGTAAAATGCGTTGGCTGATTTGTAAATTTGTCTGACAAAAAGAGGAGCGAGACGGGTTTGTCCGCCTGGGAGGAAAGGCGCAAAAAGATTTTTGCTGGGAAGGCGGATTCAGCCGAAGCGTGCAAGAGGCTGTGCGGCAAGCATTTTCAGTAAAGAAAAGAATGCCGGGGAGTGAGTAGCGGAGAAATCTCCGCCTGAGCCGAAGGTTCTGCGGTGTTTAGTTTGTCTCGATTTTGTACTTTTTGATAAACGAATAGAGTGTGGGCCTGCTGACGCCGATCTCTTTTGCGGTTCGGGAGATGTTTCCGCCGTGTCGTGCGAGCGCCTCCTCGAC